>NZ_JBHZAN010000005.1:0-276152 GCF_042754285.1 Streptomyces sp. NPDC059224 | reverse complement strand
CAGCGCCGATGGTACTGCAGGGGGGACCCTGTGGGAGAGTAGGACACCGCCGAACAAATTTTGGGAAAGGCCCACGCCATATGGCGTGGGCCTTTTCGCGTTTACGGGCCTTTTAAATCCGCGCAGATTCGTGTGGACCAGCGTCGATTTACATCGGAATTGGGGCAGGCCCCGGGAAGGGCCCGCCCCGGAGTGTCAGAGCCGGCCCGCCGCTTTCAGGGCCAGATACGCGTCGGCCAGTGCGGGAGCCAGATCTTCAGGGGTCGCGTCCACAACCGTGACACCGTGCCGGCGGAGTTGTTCTGCCGTGCGGTGCCGTTCGCTCTGCGCCTGTGCCGCTGCCGCCGCCTCGTACACCGCGTCGGCGTTTCCGCGTGCCGTCGCCATTCGGGCGACGTGCGGATCGGCCACGGAAGCGAGCAGAACCGTATGGCGTTGGGTCAGTTGGGAGAGCACCGGAAGCAGACCCTGTTCGACCGGGGCCGCGTCCAGCGTCGTCAGAAGGACGATCAGGGAACGGCGCGGGGCCGTACGAAGTGTCGTGGCCGTGAGTCCGCGCGCATCCGTTTCGACGAGTTCGGGCTCCAGCGTCGCCATCGCGTTGACCAGAGACGGGAGGACGTCGCCTGCGGCGCGGCCCTGGACCAGCGCACGGACTCGACGGTCGTAGGCGAGCAGATCCACGCGGTCGCCCGCGCGTGAGGCGAGGGCGCCGAGGAGGAGCGCCGCGTCCATCGAGGCGTCCAGGCGTGGGGCGTCGCCGACGCGGCCGGCGGAGGTGCGGCCGGTGTCGAGGACCAGCAGGATGTGCCGGTCGCGTTCGGGACGCCAGGTGCGTACGGCGACCGCCGACTGCCGGGCCGTGGCTCGCCAGTCGATGGAGCGGGTGTCGTCGCCGGGGACGTACTCCCGGAGGCTGTCGAACTCGGTGCCCTCGCCGCGAGTCAGGACGCTGGTACGGCCGTCGAGTTCACGCAGTCGGGCGAGTTTCGAGGGCAGGTGCTTGCGGCTGGTGAAGGGGGGCAGGACCCGTACGGTCCAGGGCACTTGGTGGCCGCTCTGGCGGGAGAACAGGCCCAGGGGGCCGTAGGAGCGGATCGTGACGCGGTCTGCCTGACGGTCGCCGCGGCGCGTTGGCCGCAGGCGGGTCGTCACGCGTCGGCGTTCGCCCGGTGGGACGGTGAGTCGGTGCCGCGAAGCCTCGATCTCGGTGCCGGCCTGCCAGCTGCTGGGCGGCCAGCCGTCCCGGAGCCGGGCCCGGAGTGTGCGTCGGGACGGGTTGGCCACGGTCAGGGTGATGTCGGCGGTCTCGCCAAGACGCGCTGACGTGTCGCCGGAGCGGGTCAGCACGAGGCGTCGTACCGGAGCGGCCCAGGCGAAGTCGCAGGCGCACGCGAGGGCCAGCGGGCCGTTGACTGCGAGGATGCCCGTCCAACCGGGTTCCCAGATGCCGACGGGGATCGATCCGATGGCCGCCAGGAGGGCGGCGCGTCCGGTGAGGGGCATCAGCGGGGGACCGGGACGTGGGCGAGGATCGCGTTGATGACGGAGTCGGCCGTCACACCCTCCATCTCGGCTTCGGGACGGAGCTGGACGCGGTGGCGGAGGGTGGGCAGGGCGAGGGCTTTGACGTCGTCGGGGATGACGTAGTCACGGCCGGTCAGCCAGGCCCATGCGCGTGAGGTGGCCAGCAGGGCGGTCGCGCCGCGCGGGGACACGCCGAGCGTGAGGGACGGCGACTCGCGGGTGGCACGGCAGATGTCCACGACGTAGGCGGTGATCTCGGAGGAGATGCTCGTCTTGGCGACCGCGGCGCGGGCGGCTTCGAGGTCGGCGGGGCCCGCCACGGGGCGTACGCCGGCGGCGCGCAGGTCGCGCGGGTTGAAGCCCTCGGCGTGGCGGGTGAGGACGTCGATCTCGTCCTGGCGGGAGGGGAGGGGGATCGTCAGCTTGAGGAGGAAGCGGTCGAGTTGGGCTTCGGGAAGGGGGTACGTGCCCTCGTACTCGACGGGGTTCTGGGTGGCGGCGACCAGGAAGGGATCGGGGAGCGGGCGGGGCGTGCCGTCGACCGTGACCTGTCGTTCCTCCATGGCTTCGAGGAGGGACGACTGGGTCTTGGGCGGAGTGCGGTTGATCTCGTCCGCGAGGAGGAGGTTGGTGAAGACCGGTCCGGCCTGGAAGGAGAACTCGGCGGTGCGGGTGTCGTAGACGAGGGAGCCCGTGATGTCGCTCGGCATGAGATCGGGGGTGAACTGGACGCGTTTGGTCTCCAGTTCGAGCGCGGAGGCGAGGGCGCGCACGAGCAACGTTTTCGCGACTCCGGGGACTCCTTCAAGTAGTACGTGTCCGCGGCAGAGGAGAGCGACGACGAGGCCGGTCACGGCGGGGTCCTGGCCGACCACGGCTTTGGCGATCTCGGCGCGCAGGGCCTCCAGGGAGGCACGTGCGTCGGCCGGGTTCCCGGTGGTCCCGGCGGTGTCAGTGGTCGGGTCCATCATGGACGGCGTACCTCTCTTTCGAGGGCGTCGAGTTGGTCGGTGAGGGCGATGAGGGCCGCGTCGTCGCCGGGCGGCGGTCCGAAGAGGAGGGAGTGCAGGGCCTGGCCGTCGCCGTGGAGGTGGGCGGAGAGGGCGGGGAGCAGAGCCTCGGGAGCGTCCGCCTGGGAGACGGGGACGCCGACTAGGGGGGCGAGGCGGGTGCGTGCGGTGGAGCGAAGAGCGGCGGCCGCGCGGTCGCGGGCGTTGGCTTTGCGGTAGAGGCGGGCGCGGCCTTCGACGGTTTCGGAGGCGCGGATCGCGACGGGGAGTTTCTCGGCTACCAGGGGGCCGAGTCGGCGTGCCCGCCAGAAGGCGGCGAGGGCCGCGGCGAAGAAGAGCTGGAGTGTGCCCCAGAGCCAGCCGGAGGGGAGCAGGTCGAACAAGGACTTCTGGTCGCCCGTGCCGGCGGCCGAGGAGTCGGAGAGCGAGGGGAGGTACCAGACCAGATGGCGGCGGGAACCGAGGAGCTGGAGGGCGAGCGAGGCGTTGCCCTGGTCGTCGAGGCGGTCGTTGAGCAGGATGTCGGGCGCGCCGAGGACGATGGTGTCCCCGCCCCCGGAGGCGGCGGGGACGCGGATGAGCGTGGCCAGACGCTGGCTCGGGTAGCAGGAGTCGGCGTCGAGGTGGGTGGTGGTGTAGCGGATGCCACCGGTGTCGGCACTGCCCGCGCGACGGGCCTCGGCCAGGTCGCAGTGCGGGTCCAGGGCGGACCTCAGGCTGGTGGCGGGGTCGGCGGTGACGCCGGGGGCGAGTCGTTCGACGGACCTGCTGCCGGCTGCGACCAGGATCGTGCGGCCGCCCGATCCGGCGGTCGACACCCGCAGCCGGGACTGCTGCCCCGGGGTGAGCAGGTCGGGGACGGCGACGAGCAGGGTGGTGTCGCGGTCGGCCGCGGCGCGGGCCTCTGCCAGGGTGGTGACCACGCGGGTGGACACGCCCCGGTCGGCGAGGAGTTCCGCGACGGCGCGGCTGCCGTAGGGGTCGACGGAGCGGGGGTCGAGGTCGCCGTGCCTGCTGTCGGAGCGGACGACGGCGATGGCGACGGCACCGGCGAGCAGGAGCACCACGGCGAGGACGATGCCCCGGGTCCGGGTCCACACCTGGCGGGTGGTGGGCGCGGTGGTCGTGGGCGGAAGGGCTACGCCGTTGGTCATTCGGCGGCCCCCTGGCGGGTGTTGTGGGCGGTGCTCCGGGTGCTGCTCGCGAGTGTCGGTCTGGTGCGTTCCAGGTCCCGGTCGAGTTCCGTGATGCGCTCGTACGACGCCTGGGTCGCCCTGCGGCCGCCGTACGTCACGTCGTCGAAATCCCGGGCGGCGGCACGCAGCCGGTCCTGGTGGGCGGGCAGGACGCGGCCGGCCTGGGCGGCGGCCTCGTCGGCGGTGCGGCCGGGGCCGGCGTCGAGCAGGGCGCGTTCCTCCAGGGCGCGGACGACAGCGCGCATGCGTTCCTGGAGGGCCTGGTTCCAGTGGCCCTGGGCGGCGTGTGCCTCGGCGGACGCGCGATGGTCGGCGGCGCTGCGGGGGCGGTCGTCGAACAGGGCCGCGGCGGAGGCGGGTTGGCGGCGTGGGGTGCCCAGGCGCCACCACAGGGCGCCGATGACGGCGAGGACGGTCAGCACCACGACGACGAGGCCCAGCGTGCCTCCGGGCGTCGCGGACGAGGCGGCCGAGAGCAGGCGGCCGACCCAGTCCAGGAAGGCGTTCAGGGCACGCTGGAACAGCCCCGGGTCGTTCTCGTGGTACATGCGTTTGGACAGCTCGTGCCGTGCCGCCTTCCGTGCGGGGTCGCGCGGGATGGTCACGGGCGGTTCGTCGCCCGAACCGGCCGACGACAGCAGGGCCGTCACCCGTGCCCGCAGCAGGGCCGCGGGCACCGCTGTGAGTACTCCCCCCGTCGGACTCACCGCATCAGCTCCCCGGGACGGTGCCGGGGGTGCTGGTGCCGTAGTTCTCGACACCGGCGGCGCGGGCCAGTTCGAGGTCGAGGGCCTCGCGCCGGATGCGCTGGTCGATGTAGAGGAGCACGGTGACGCCCGCGTTGATCGGGAAGGTGAGCATCGAGCCGATCACCGAGCCGATGCCGCTGATGATGAGGAACGTCCAGCCGACGTTGGTGTTCGTGCTCTCGAGGAAGCCGGAGAAACCGTCGCCGCTGATGAGCGCCGCGCCTACGGCGAAGGGGATCACGGCGATCGAGGAGACGATGTTGGCGATGATCGTCGCCAGGACCTGGATGCCGAAGACCCGCCACCAGGAGCCGCGGACGAGCTTGGCGGAGCGTCCCAGCGACTTCGTGATGCTCTGCTTCTCCAGCATCAGGGAGGGAGAGGCCAGCGAGAAGCGGATCATCAGCCACAGGGTGACGATGCCGCCCGCGAGGAGGCCCACGATGAGCAGTGCGGCGATGGCGCCGCCGGGGCCGCCGGCGATCGCGACGACGATGCCGGGCAGAGCGCCGACGAGCAGGACGCCGACCGCGATGAGTCCCAGCAGGACGATGAGGCCGAACAGCTTGCTGACCTGGGGGCGGGCATCGCGCCAGGCTTCGCCCGTGGTCACGGACCTGCCGAGTACGGCGCGGCTGGTGACGGTGGTCAGCAGGGCCGTCGCGATGATGGTGCCGACCAGCGAGATCAGCAGGACGGCGCCCGAGCTGACCATGACCTCGCCGGCGGCGCGGGACACCTCGCTGAGGGAGGCGCTCGGGTCGTTGAGGGTGTCGGTGGTCTCGGTGTCGTTGAGGACGAGGCCCTGGAGGAGGATCACCGCGACCTGGGTGACGACGGCGACCGTCAGCGAGATGCCGAGGACCGTGCGCCAGTAGGTGCGCATGGTGGAGACGGCACCGTCGAGGATCTCGCCGACGCCGAGCGGGCGCAGTGGGATCACGCCGGGCTTGGCGGCGGGCGGGGGACCGCCCCAGCCGCCGCCCCAGGCTCCGTAGCCGCCGGGCGGACCGTAGCCGCCAGGCCCCCCCGGGCCGCCGTAGCCTCCGTAACCGCCGCCGGGGGGCCGGCCGTCCCAGCCGGGGCCGGGCGGTGGTGGCGGCGGTGCCTGGCCCGGTGCCGGAGCGCCGGTGGGCGCGGACCACTGGCCGGGCGGGGGCTGGTCCTTGGACCACTTCGAGTCGGAGCCCTGTGGGTCCGTACCCGGCTGGTCGGTGGGCTGCTCGGCAGGGCCTGCGGGAACGGGGCGGTCGGCAGGGGCGGACGCGCCGGGTTCCCGCCCGTCGGACGGGGCGGATCCGGGCGAGGCCCAGCCCGGAGTGTCGTTCATCGAAGCTCCTTCACGGTGCCCGTCCGCGGTCGCGGTGGCAGGTTGGCTGCCATCGTGCCATGGGGTGGTCACCCAGTGACCTGCCGCGGTACAGGCTCCGCACCTTCAATTGTCCGCCGGATACGGGGCAGACTGACGGCATGGCTGATCAGTACGCGCAAACCGGCGAGGACAAGCGGCCGACAGGAATGCCCGTGATCCGTTGGGAGGAGCCGCCCGAGGGCCCCGTGGTGGTCCTTCTTGACCAGACCAGACTGCCGGCCGAGGAGGTCGAGCTGGTGTGCACGGACGCGTCGGCACTGGTCGAGGCGATCCGGACGCTCGCGGTGCGCGGGGCGCCGCTGCTCGGGATAGCGGGGGCGTACGGCGTCGCGCTCGCCGCCGTGCGGGGTTTCGACGTGGACGAGGCCGCGGTGGCGCTGGAGGGTGCCCGGCCCACGGCCGTGAATCTCTCCGTCGGGGTGCGCAGGGCCGTTTCGGCGTACCGGTCGGCTCTGGCCAAGAGTGGTGACTCCGGGGCTGCGGCCGTGGCGGCGCTGGTCGCGGCGCGGGCGGTGCACCGGGAGGACGCCGAGGCCAGCGCCCGGATGGCCGGGCACGGACTGGCGCTGCTGGACGAGTTGCTGCCGGGCGGAGGACACCGGATCCTCACCCACTGCAACACCGGATCGCTGGTGTCGGGGGGCGAGGGAACGGCGTTCGCGGTGGCCCTCCAGGCGCACCGGGCGGGGCGGCTGCGGCGGCTGTGGGTGGACGAAACGCGTCCGTTGCTGCAGGGCGCTCGCCTGACGGCCTACGAGGCGGCTCGCAGCGGCATGGCTTACACCTTGCTCACCGACAACGCGGCCGGTTCGCTGTTCGCGGCGGGGGAAGTGGACGCGGTGCTGATCGGGGCGGACCGGATCGCGGCCGACGGATCGGTGGCGAACAAGGTGGGGAGCTATCCGCTCGCGGTGCTCGCGCGGTACCACCACGTGCCGTTCATCGTGGTGGCGCCGTTGACGACGGTGGATCCGGAGACGCCGGACGGGGCGTCCATCGAGGTCGAACAGCGCCCCGGATACGAGGTGACCGAGGTCACAGCCCCGCACGCGCCGGTGACGGGAGCGGGAGGCGGGATTCCGGTGGCGCCCCTGGGGACCCAGGCGTACAACCCGGCGTTCGACGTGACGCCGCCGGAGCTGGTGACGGCGATCGTCACCGAGGAAGGCGCCGTTTCGCCCGTGACGGCTGAGGCGCTCGCCGAGCTCTGCGCCAGGCCACGCCAGGTGACGTTCAGCTGATGGGACGACGTCGGATCGACCGCCGGAAGCGCCCCCTTCACCTGCGGCGATTCGTAGGTGAAGGGGGCGTCGACGGCCAGGGCTGACGAGGTGACGCCATGGCGGGTGGCGTCGAGGTGCATCGAGCGGGTGCGGGGACTCAGTCTTCGTCGTCCGGCGAGGAGCCCGGGCGGACGGGGGCAGACAGTGACGCTCCAGTACGGCTAAGGTCACAGGCCGGTGACCCTGGTCACCTGCGCAACCTTCACTGTTATGAGAATGGGATGATGTCGTTTATGAAGGGACGAGTCCTTGTCGTCGACGACGACACCGCACTGGCCGAGATGCTCGGCATCGTGTTGCGTGGTGAAGGTTTTGAGCCGTCTTTCGTAGCCGACGGCGACAAGGCGCTGGCCGCTTTCCGTGAGACCAAGCCCGATCTGGTGCTGCTGGACCTGATGCTGCCCGGGCGGGACGGTATCGAGGTGTGCCGTCTGATCAGGGCGGAGTCCGGGGTGCCGATCGTGATGCTCACGGCGAAGAGTGACACCGTCGATGTGGTCGTGGGCCTGGAGTCGGGCGCGGACGACTACATCGTGAAGCCGTTCAAGCCGAAGGAGCTGGTCGCCCGGATCCGGGCGAGGCTGCGGAGGTCCGAGGAGCCGGCGCCGGAGCAGCTCGCCATAGGTGACCTGGTCATCGACGTGGCCGGACACTCGGTGAAGCGGGACGGGCAGTCCATCGCGCTGACCCCGCTGGAGTTCGACCTGCTGGTCGCGCTCGCCCGCAAGCCGTGGCAGGTGTTCACCCGTGAGGTGCTCCTGGAGCAGGTCTGGGGCTACCGGCACGCGGCGGACACCCGTCTGGTCAACGTTCACGTCCAGCGGCTGCGCTCCAAGGTCGAGAAGGACCCGGAGCGGCCGGAGATCGTGGTGACCGTCCGCGGTGTCGGGTACAAGGCCGGACCGAGCTGACGTGTCCGGGGACAGTGCCGCTTCGGCCCCCGGCCGGTCCGGGGACCGTCCGGAGCGGCCTGTCGGCGGAAAGAGGCCCGGTTCGCGCTGGCGGCTGCTCTTCGAGGGCGGGCTGCTGCAGGGCGGGGTCCAGGGCAGTCCGGTGCTGCGGCTCTTCATGCGCTGGGTGCGCCGGCCGCTGCTGCCGGTCATGCGGCTGTGGCGGCGCAACATCCAGCTCAAGGTCGTCGTCACGACCCTGCTGATGTCGCTGGGTGTCGTTCTGCTGCTCGGGTTCGTCGTCATCGGGCAGGTGCGCAACGGCCTGCTGGACGCCAAGGTGAAGGCCTCGCAGAGCCAGGCCACCGGCGGGTTCGCGGTGGCCAAGCAGAAGGCCGACGAGGCCGCGACCGGCACCGGCGACACGGCCGTGTCACCGGACGGACGGCAGTCGCAGAACCTCACCCCGTGGATGAGCGACCTCGTCGAGTCCCTCTCCAGCGGTGGCCAGGGCGCCTTCGACGTGGTGACGCTGCCCGCGGGCGACAACAGCGGCGGTGGACGCGGTCCGCGCGCCTCCGGCCAGGTCGACCCGACGTCCAGCGTGCCCGACGGCCTGCGCGCGCGGATCAACGGCACCATGACGGCCGCGCAGAGCTACACCCGGATCGTCTACAAGGACAGCGACAAGGAGTCGCAGCCCGCCCTGGTCATCGGCAAGCAGGTCAACGACCCGAACGGCGACCCGTACGAGCTGTACTACCTCTTCCCGCTCACCCAGGAGGAGAAGTCCCTCAGCCTGGTCAAGGGCACCCTCGCGACCGCCGGGCTCTTCGTCGTCGTCCTGCTCGGAGCCATCGCCTGGCTGGTGGTGCGGCAGGTCGTCACGCCGGTGCGGATGGCGGCCGGGATCGCCGAGCGGCTGTCCGCCGGACGGCTCCAGGAACGGATGAAGGTCACCGGCGAGGACGACATCGCGCGCCTCGGCGAGGCCTTCAACAAGATGGCGCAGAACCTCCAGCTGAAGATCCAGCAGCTGGAGGACCTGTCGCGGATGCAGCGCCGGTTCGTGTCGGACGTGTCGCACGAGTTGCGCACGCCGTTGACGACCGTGCGGATGGCGGCCGACGTCATCCACGAGGCACGGGAGGACTTCGACCCGGTGACCGCGCGGTCCGCGGAGCTTCTCGCCGACCAGCTGGACCGGTTCGAGTCGCTCCTCGCCGACCTGCTGGAGATCAGCCGCTTCGACGCGGGCGCGGCGGCCCTGGAGGCCGAGCCGATAGACCTCAGGGAGGTCGTACGGCGGGTGGTCAGCGGCGCGGCGCCGCTCGCGGAGCGCAAGGGCACCCACATACGCGTGCTCGGCGACCTGCAGCCCGTGGTCGCCGAGGCGGACGCCCGGCGCCTGGAGCGGGTGCTGCGCAACCTGGTCGTCAACGCCGTGGAGCACGGGGAGGGCAAGGACGTCGTCGTCAAGCTGGCCTCGGCCGGCGGAGCGGTCGCGATCGCGGTGCGCGACTACGGCGTCGGGCTCAAGCCCGGCGAGGCGACCCGGGTCTTCAGCCGCTTCTGGCGCGCGGACCCGGCACGCGCGCGTACCACCGGCGGTACCGGCCTGGGGCTGTCGATCGCCCTGGAGGACGCACGGCTGCACGGCGGCTGGCTGCAGGCGTGGGGGGAGCCTGGCGGTGGGTCGCAGTTCCGGCTGACGCTGCCGAGGACGGCTGACGAGCCGCTGCGGGGCTCGCCGATACCCCTGGAACCCAAGGACTCCCGGCGCAACCGGGGGCTCAGCGACGCAGGTCTGCCGAGCGGCGGCGAGGGCAAGCGGGCGACCGTGCCGGTGCAGGCCGGCGGCGGGCAGGGGGCGGCGCTCGCTCCCATGGCGCAGCGGATGGCCGGCGTGGCCCCGACCGCCGACCCGACCGCGTTGCCCGGCAACGGCGCACGGGTGGTACCCCGGCCCAACGGGGGCGCACGGCGCCAGGAGGGCACGCCGGGGACCGGTCCGGCGGACGACGGGAGCGTCGGCGGGCCGGACGAGTCGAACAAGCCAGGGGAGGCATTTCGTGGTCGCTGACCGCGAGGGGAGCGCGCGGCCCCGACCGGCGCGCGTGGTGGCGTACGCCGCCTGCGGGGCCGTACTGCTGGCGGGCTGTGCCTCCATGCCGGACAGCGGCGACCTGCGGGATGTCGAGTCCACGCCACGGCAGGACACGCAGGTGCGGGTGTTCGCCATGCCGCCGCAGCAGGACGCCTCCTCCACCGAGATCGTCCAGGGCTTCCTGGAAGCTCTGACCAGCGACGATCCTCGCTACGACACGGCGCGCAAGTATCTGAGCACGGCCGCGGCGAAGACCTGGCGGCCGGAGTCGCAGGCGACGGTACTGGCGAACGGGCCGAGCATCCAGACGGACCCGCGGCCGGCGGGCCGGGAGGGCACGGACAGCATCACCTACTCGCTGCAGGGCAGCCGGGTGGCCACCGTCGACGCGCAGCAGGCGTACGCACCCGCCGCCGGCACGTACGAGCGGACGGTGCATCTGACGAAGGACGCCAAGAGCGGGCAGTGGCGGATCGACTCGCTGCCGCAGGGCGTCGTGATGGGCAAGTCCGACTTCCAGCGCAACTACACGTCCGTCAACAAGTACTACTTTGCCTTGGGCACGTCGGCTGGGGAGACCGGGCAGCCGGTGGCGGTCGCCGACCCGGTCTTCGTCCGCAGCCGGGTGGATCCGACGACCCAGCTGGTGCGTTCGCTGATCAACGGCCCCACCACCTGGCTCGGCCCGGTGGTCCGGTCGAGTTTCCCGACCGGTACGGCGCTCAAGAAGGGCGTGTCCGGGCTGACTCCGGACGACCAGAACCAGGTCACCGTGCCGCTGAACGTCAAGGCGTCCCGGGTCGGTTCGGCCAAGTGCACCGAGATGGCGACCCAGTTGCTGTTCACCCTGCGGAACCTGACGCCCACCGTGGACTCGGTCGCTCTGCAGTCCGTGAGCGGTGGCCGGATGTGCGACGTCACAGAGGACCAGGCCGAGGCCACCGCCTGGCGGCCGTCCGCCAAGCGGCCCGACTACCTGTACTTCCTCGACAGCAAGCACCGGCTGGTGCGGATGACGACCGGCGGTACCGGCACCAGTGCGGTCGCCGTGCCGGGCCCGTTCGGGGCGGGCACCAAGTCCCTGCGGTCGGTGGCGGTCGCCCGTGACGAGCGGAACGCGGCCGGGGTCACCAGCGACGGCAAGTCGCTGTACGTGACCTCGCTCGCGTCGGACGGTTCGCTCGGCGACGCGGTGCTGACCAGCCACGGAGCGACCGAGGACGACCGGCTGACGGCGCCGAGCTGGGACGCCCGGGGCGACCTGTGGGTGGCCGACCGGGATCCCGCCAAGCCGCAGCTGTACATGCTGGCGCAGGGCGTCGGTCAGCCGACGGCGGTGCAGGTACCCGAGCTGAGCGGCCGCATCAAGGACGTGCGGGTGGCCGCCGACGGGGTGCGGATCGCGCTCGTCGTGGAGAAGGACGGCAAGCAGTCGCTGCTCGTGGGCCGGATCGAGCGCACCAAGTCCGATGATCAGCAGGAGGTCTCGGTCCTGGAACTGCGTTCCGCCACCCCTGGCTCCGAGGAGGTCACCGCGATGTCCTGGGCCGGGGACAGTCAGCTCGTGGTGGTCGGGCGTGAGCAGGGCGGAGTGCAGCAGACGCGGTACGTCCAGGTCGACGGCTCCACGCCGGACGGGCCGGCGCCCGCGGCTCTCACGGGTGTCCTGGCGATCGCCGCGTCCGAGGACGACCGGGTGCCGCTGGTGGCCCGCTCGCAGGACGACGGGATCGTCCGGCTGCCGTCGGGGGCGCAGTGGCAGAAGGTGGTCAAGGACGGTTCGGCACCGGTCTATCCGGGCTGAGCCCGCAGCCGGTGCGGGAGCGGCCGTCCCGGCCCGGCGTGGAGCCGGCGGGGCGGCCGTTTCCGGGTCCGCCACCGTCGTCCTGACCGTGCTGGACGCGTTGCGGTGACCCCGTCGTGTTGACCCCGTCGTGGTGACCCGTCGCGGCGACGCGTTGTGCGTGGCGCGCGGAGTTGTCCACAGGCAGTCGTCCACAGGGGTGGCCGGTACGGCCGGGCGTGGGCACAGTGGGCACATGCGGGGGTGGTGGCAGGACCTCACCGACCTGGTGCTCCCGGCCGAGTGCGGAGGCTGTGGGACGCCTCGCACGGTGCTCTGTGCCGAGTGCCGTGCCGCCCTGAGCGGGGCCGCACCGCGCCGGGTGCGACCGGTGCCGGAGCCGCTCGGGCTGCCGCCGGTGTACGCGGCGGCGCCTTACGCGGACGAGGTACGGGCGGCTCTCCTCGCCCACAAGGAACGGGGCGCGCTGGCGCTCGCCGGGGCCCTCGGTGCGGCTCTTGCGGGAGCGGTGCGGGCCGGGCTCCGGGAGAGCCGGACGGGCCGGACCGTCAGGATCGTGTCGTCCTGGGCCGACGGCCCGACGGGCCGCTCGCAGAGCGCGGCCGGCGGCGCCGGAGGCGAGCCGGGGGTCCTGACGGCCGGGGTCGGTGACGGGGGCGGCGGTGCCCGGGGCGGCAGGCCCGTGCTTCTCGTGCCGGTGCCCTCCGCGCCGTGGGCCGTGCGGGCGCGGGGACACGATCCGGTGCGCAGGATCGCCCTCGCGGCGGCCGCGGAGCTGCGGCGTGGAGGGACCTCGGTGCGGGTCGTCCCGGTGCTGCGGCAGCGGCGGGCCGTGGCCGATCAGGCGGACCTCAACTCCCGGCAGCGGCTGGCGAACCTCGACGGCGCGCTGGAGGTGCCGGCCGGCGCCGCCCGGCTGCTCGGGGGCGGCCGTGTCGTCCTCGTGGACGACCTCGTCACGACCGGCGCCACCCTCACGGAGGCGGCGCGTGCGGTACGGGAGGTGACGGGGTCCGAAGGGGCAGGAGAAGAGACAACGGCTGTGTATCGGCGCGCGGCTTGGGAAGGAAGTGAGGAACGGATCGCCGGACTGAGGGAAGAACGAGCGAAGTGGACGCGGCACGCACCGGGAATGGCCGAGGGGAACGCCCTCACGTGGCCGATCCGCGCGGCTGTGGTCGCGGCCGCACCGGATTCTTTCGAAATGAACCGGAACTGACTGCTAACGCTCATCGTTGCAGGTAGTGACCGGGTCAATTCACCTGAATGGAGGTACGCATCAGTAGAGGGTGACGACATCCGTCCGGGCGAGATATGTTCGGTTGTGAGGGAGAAAGCCGCAGGCCGTGCCTCCCGTATCCGAATGCCGTGCCGCGCGTTTTCCGCAATCATCGCGGTGCTGGGGTGCAGATCTTGCCCATGGGGGGAGGAGGAGGTGAAGTCGCCGAGTCCGAGGCTCCGGGGATCACCGGAGCCGGGTGCAAAAAGGGAGATGCTCCGCCAGTGGAGCGGAGCGCTCCGGGAACGGAGTTCTGCGTGGACATCGTCGTCAAGGGCCGCAAGACCGAGGTGCCCGAGCGGTTCCGCAAGCACGTGGCCGAGAAGCTGAAGCTGGAGAAGATCCAGAAGCTCGACGGCAAGGTGATCAGCCTGGACGTCGAGGTGTCCAAGGAGCCCAACCCCCGACAGGCCGACCGTTGCGACCGAGTGGAGATCACGCTCCGCTCCCGCGGTCCGGTGATCCGGGCGGAGGCAGCGGCCAGCGACCCGTACGCGGCACTCGACCTGGCGGCGGAGAAGCTGGACGCGCGGCTGCGCAAGCAGCACGACAAGCGCTTCTCGCGTCGTGGCGCACAGCGGATCCCGGCCGCCGAGGTCGCCGACCATGTCCCGGACGCGGCGACGCTCAACGGGAACGGCAACCCCGTTCCGGCGGAAGAGCCCGACGGTGTGCCCACCAAGAAGATGGGTTCGCTGGAGGTGAAGGGCGAAGGGCCCCTCATCGTCCGCGAGAAGACCCACGTCGCCTCCCCGATGAGCCTCGACCAGGCCCTGTACGAGATGGAACTGGTCGGACACGACTTCTACCTGTTCGTCGACTCCGAGACGAAGGAGCCGAGCGTCGTCTACCGGCGGCACGCTTACGACTACGGCGTCATCCACCTCAGCACCGACCCGATGGTCGCCCAGGCGCAACCCCCGGCGGCGGGCGGCACACTGGGCGGCTGACCCGCCCGCCCGGTAACCGAGCCTGTGCCCCTGGAAGCGTGTGTGCGCCCCCGGGGGCACCGGTGTGCGACCACTTCGCGCCCCGCTCTGTCTCCGCGTTGTCGCCTGGGCATGGAATCATGGCCGCAACGGTCCAACCGGTGGGCCGCTGCCTTGGGTTGGCGATGGCACAGCACCACAGGCCACAGCCTTCAGGGGGAGGAACGATGGCGGACAGCTTCGGACCGTTGCAGGATGATGCCGACGGCGGCGTCGTCCTGAGCCCGGACGCGGGGGGCGCTTCGCGCAAGGAGCCGATCAGAGTCCTTGTCGTGGACGACCACGCCCTCTTCCGCCGCGGTCTGGAGATCGTGCTCGCCGCCGAGGAGGACATCCAGGTCGTCGGAGAGGCGGGCGACGGGGCCGAGGCCGTCGACAAAGCCGCCGACCTGCTCCCGGACATCGTGCTCATGGACGTCCGGATGCCCAAGCGCGGTGGTATCGAGGCCTGCACCTCCATCAAGGAGGTCGCGCCCAGCGCCAAGATCATCATGCTGACGATCAGCGACGAAGAGGCCGATCTCTACGAAGCGATCAAGGCGGGTGCGACCGGCTACCTCCTCAAGGAGATCTCGACGGACGAGGTGGCCACCGCCATTCGCGCGGTGGCCGACGGGCAGTCCCAGATCAGCCCGTCCATGGCGTCGAAACTCCTCACCGAGTTCAAGTCGATGATCCAGCGCACCGACGAGCGCCGGCTGGTGCCGGCGCCCCGGCTGACCGACCGTGAACTCGAAGTGCTCAAACTCGTCGCCACGGGCATGAACAACCGCGATATCGCGAAGGAGTTGTTCATCTCCGAGAACACCGTGAAGAACCACGTGCGCAACATCCTGGAGAAGCTGCAGCTGCACTCCAGGATGGAGGCGGTGGTCTACGCGATGCGGGAGAAGATCCTGGAGATCCGCTGAGCCGGGCGACGCCGGTCAGCGCAGCGCGGCCGTCAGCGCGCGGGTGACCTCCCGGACGAGCGGCTCACGCAGTTCCGGAGCGTCCACGCGCTCCACCCGTACCGTCGTGCAGTTCACCCAGCTCGCCGCCTCGACGAGGGCCTCGGCCACCGCCGGAAGGGCCTTCGGGCCGTCCAGCGTGACCTGGCGTGCCACCAGGACGCCGCCCGTCTCGCGCGCCGGATCGACCCGGCCCACCAGGCGGCCGCCGGCCAGCACCGGCATCGCGTAGTAGCCGTACACCCGCTTCGGCTTCGGAACGTACGCCTCCAGGCGATGGGTGAAGCCGAAGATCCGCTCCGTGCGTGCCCGGTCCCAGATCAGGGAGTCGAAGGGGGAGAGCAGGGTCGTACGGTGCCGTCCGCGCGGCGGCGTGGCCAGGGCCGACGGGTCCGCCCAGGCGGGCTTGGACCAGCCCTCGACGTCGACCGGGACCAGGCCCGAGTCGGCGATCACCGCGTCGACCTGCTCGCCCTTGAGCCGGTGGTAGTCGGCGATGTCCGCGCGCGTCCCGACGCCCAGTGACTGCCCGGCCAGGCGGACCAGGCGGCGCAGGCACTCGGTGTCGTCCATATCGTCGTGCAGCAACGTGCCCGGGACCGCGCGCTCGGCGAGGTCGTACACCCGCTTCCAGCCGCGCCGCTGGACGCACACCACCTCGCCGTACATCAGCGCACGCTCCACCGCGACCTTGGTGCCGGACCAGTCCCACCACTCACTGGTCTTCTTCGCGCCGCCCAACTCCGTGGCGGTCAGCGGGCCTTCGGTGCGCAGCTGCTTGATGACCTGGTCGTAGGCGCCCTCGGGTAGCTCGTGGCCCCAGTGCGGGCGGTCGCGGTAGGCGCGGCGGCGGAAGGCGAAGTGCGGCCACTCCTCGACGGGCAGGATGCAGGCCGCGTGCGACCAGTACTCGAACGCGTGCGTGTCGGTCCAGTAGGCGGCATCGACCGTCTTGCGGCCGACGGCGCCGAGACGGGCGTACGGGATGAGCTCGTGGGAGCGGGCGAGGACCGAGATGGTGTCGAGCTGGACCGCGCCGAGGTGGCGGAGCACGCCCCGGACGCCCGAGCGGCGGTCGGGGGCGCCGAGGAAACCCTGTGCCCTCAGGGCGATACGGCGGGCTTCGTCTGCCGAGAGGGCGGCGGTGGGGCGCGGGAGGGTCGTCATGGCTCGGACGATAGAGGGTGGCACTGACAGTCCGGTGCGACCTGCGGTCTCATCCCTGGGAAGGGGCCGGCAGATAGGGCGCGGCCGAGGGCAGGCCCAGGTCCGACGGCAGCAGGGAACCCACCCAGCAGTCGCGTCGCACACCCTTGTTGTTGAGGGCGGAGCGAAGGGTGCCCTCGATGGTGAACCCGGCGCGTTCCGCGACCGCGCGGGATCCGTGGTTGCCGACCTCGGCACGCCACTCCACGCGGTCCATCGCCAACCGGGTGAAACCCCAGCGGGCGGCCGTGAGGGTGGCCTCGGTGACGTAGCCGCGGCGGCGGTACTCCTTGGCGGCCCAGAAACCCACCTCGGCCGTCCCCAGGGAGCGCATGGTCAGGGCGAGCATCCCGGCCAGCTCACCCGTCGGCAGGAAGACGCCGAAGGTGAACATCGAACCCTCGGACCAGCCGTCGGGGACCAGCTGCTCCGTGAAACTCCGGGCGTGTTCCGGCAGGTAGGGCGAGGGAATCGTGGTCCAGCGCTGGATGTCCGGGTCCTGCACGGCCGTGTACACCGCTTCGGTGTCCTGAGGACCTACCGTCCGCAGCAGCAGACGGGCGGTGGAGAGCGTGACGGGTTCCATCGGCCGATTCTGCTCGGCCCGGCGCCCGGCACGCCATACCTTTCACGGCTCGTGGCCGGGTGATCACGGTTCGCGCAATTCCTCGGCTGATGCGGCACTATCCATACGCTCCGGCCGTTGTCCCCTGATGAAGCGGCGAAGAAGCGGAATCAGACTCGGCGACACCAGCCAGTACAACCGAATGCCCACCCGGAGAAGTCACACGAAGGGGGCTCGCGGAGTCCTCTGAAAAGCGGCGGACGGCCGTCGGGCCGCCAGGCCTCCCGGCGCGGCCGGGTCCTCGCATACGATGGCCGTTGCTCAGTACGTCCAATCGAAACCGACCGTCCCAGGCCCGACCGGCAAGGAGACAAACCCCCGTGTCCGTCCTCTCGAAGATCATGCGTGCAGGCGAAGGCAAGATCCTGCGCAAGCTGCACCGCATCGCGGACCAGGTCAACTCCATCGAAGAGGACTTCGTCGACCTCTCCGACGCCGAGCTGCGGGCCCTCACCGATGAGTACAAGCAGCGTTACGCCGACGGAGAGAGCCTCGACGACCTGCTCCCCGAGGCGTTCGCCACCGTCCGCGAGGCCGCCAAGCGCGCCCTCGGTCAGCGTCACTACGACGTGCAGATCATGGGTGGCGCCGCCCTGCACCTCGGCTACGTGGCCGAGATGAAGACCGGTGAGGGCAAGACCCTCGTCGGCACCCTGCCCGCGTACCTGAACGCGCTGTCGGGCAAGGGCGTCCACCTCATCACGGTCAACGACTACCTGGCCGAGCGCGACTCCGAGATGATGGGCCGCGTCCACAAGTTCCTGGGCCTGAACGTCGGCTGCATCCTCGCCAACATGTCGCCGGCCCAGCGCCGCGAGCAGTACGCGGCGGACATCACGTACGGCACGAACAACGAGTTCGGCTTCGACTACCTGCGCGACAACATGGCCTGGTCCCAGGACGAGCTCGTCCAGCGCGGCCACAACTTCGCCATCGTCGACGAGGTCGACTCCATCCTGGTCGACGAGGCCCGTACGCCGCTGATCATCTCCGGCCCGGCCGACCAGGCCACCAAGTGGTACGGCGACTTCGCCAAGCTGGTCCTGCGCCTGAAGAAGGGTGAGGCCGGCAACCCGCTCAAGGGCGTCGAGGAGACCGGCGACTACGAGGTCGACGAGAAGAAGCGCACGGTCGCCATCCACGAGTCCGGCGTCTCCAAGGTCGAGGACTGGCTGGGCATCGACAACCTCTACGAGTCGGTGAACACCCCTCTGGTGGGCTACCTGAACAACGCCATCAAGGCGAAGGAGCTCTTCAAGAAGGACAAGGACTACGTCGTCATGGACGGCGAAGTCATGATCGTCGACGAGCACACCGGCCGTATCCTCGCCGGCCGCCGCTACAACGAGGGCATGCACCAGGCGATCGAGGCGAAGGAAGGGGTGGACATCAAGGACGAGAACCAGACCCTCGCCACGATCACCCTGCAGAACTTCTTCCGCCTCTACAAGCGCCACGACCACAGCGGCAAGGAACAGCCCGGCCTGTCCGGCATGACCGGTACGGCCATGACCGAGGCCGCGGAGTTCCACCAGATCTACAAGCTCGGCGTGGTCCCGATCCCGACGAACAGGCCGATGGTCCGCAAGGACCAGTCGGACCTGATCTACCGCACCGAGGTCGCCAAGTTCGAGGCGGTCGTCGACGACATCGCGGAGAAGCACGAGAAGGGCCAGCCGATCCTCGTCGGCACGACCTCCGTCGAGAAGTCCGAGTACCTCTCGCAGCAGCTCTCCAAGCGCGGCATCCAGCACGAGGTGCTCAACGCCAAGCAGCACGAGCGTGAGGCGTCGATCGTCGCTCAGGCCGGCCGCAGGGGCGCCGTGACGGTGGCCACCAACATGGCCGGCCGTGGTACCGACATCAAGCTCGGCGGTAACCCGGACGACCTCGCCGAGGCGGAGCTGCGCCAGCGCGGCCTCGACCCCGAGGAGCACATCGAGGAGTGGGCGCAGGCCCTGCCCGCCGCCCTGGAGAAGGCCGAGCGCGCGGTCAAGGCCGAGTTCGAAGAGGTCAAGGACCTCGGTGGCCTCTACGTCCTGGGTACCGAGCGGCACGAGTCGCGCCGGATCGACAACCAGCTGCGCGGTCGTTCCGGCCGTCAGGGCGACCCCGGTGAGTCCCGCTTCTACCTCTCTCTCGGCGACGACCTGATGCGCCTGTTCAAGGCCCAGATGGTCGAGCGCGTGATGTCCATGGCCAACGTGCCGGACGACGTGCCGATCGAGAACAAGATGGTCACCCGCGCGATCGCGTCCGCACAGTCGCAGGTCGAGCAGCAGAACTTCGAGACGCGCAAGAACGTCCTGAAGTACGACGAGGTGCTCAACCGCCAGCGTGAGGTCATCTACGGCGAGCGCCGCCGCGTCCTGGAGGGCGAGGACCTGCAGGAGCAGATCCAGCACTTCATGGACGACACGATCGACGCGTACGTCGGTGCGGAGACCGCGGAGGGCTTCCCGGAGGACTGGGACCTCGACCGTCTGTGGGGCGCCTTCAAGCAGCTCTACCCGGTCAAGGTGACCATCGAGGAGCTGGAGGAGGCGGCCGGCGACCGGGCCGGTCTGACCGCCGAGTACATCTCCGAGTCCATCAAGGACGACATCCACGAGCAGTACGCGTCGCGTGAGGCGCAGCTCGGCTCCGAGATCATGCGCGAGCTGGAGCGCCGGGTCGTGCTCTCGGTCCTCGACCGCAAGTGGCGCGAGCACCTCTACGAGATGGACTACCTCCAGGAGGGCATCGGCCTGCGCGCGATGGCCCAGAAGGACCCCCTGGTGGAGTACCAGCGCGAGGGCTTCGACATGTTCACCGCGATGATGGACGGCATCAAGGAGGAGTCCGTCGGCTACCTGTTCAACCTGGAGGTCCAGGTCGAGCAGCAGGTCGAGGAGGTCCCGGTCGAGGACGCCCAGGTGGTCACGGAGGGGGTCCAGGACGCGGTGCCGGCCCAGGCGGGCTCGCGTCCCGAGATCCGCGCGAAGGGCCTGGAGGCGCCGCAGCGGCGGGGCATGCACTTCTCCGCGGCCACGGTGGACGGCGAGGGCGGCATCGTCGAGGGCGACTTCGACTACGACGACGAGCCGGCCCGCTCCGAGGCGGACGGTCTCACCCGTGCCGAGCGCCGCAAGCAGGCGAAGGGCAGCCGCCGCCGCCGGAAGTGACGGCAGCGACCGCACCGATCAGGGCCGGCCACCCCACAGGGGGCCGGCCCTTCGGTCTGTGACCCGTGGGGCCCGTGCCGTCCCAGGCCCGGCGCGCGGAGGCGACCCCTCACGAAACCGGGCCTTCCCGCGCCGCCCCGGTTTCCGGGCGGGTGGCCCCCGGGCTAGTCGCCGCGGGGTGCGCGGGGACCGCCCAGTTCGATCGCTGTGCAGCGCCAGCGCAGGTCCTGGCTCTGTTCCAGACGGAAGGCCATGGCGCGCAGCTGGCTGCCCGCGGAGATGCGGGCGAACACCTCCAGGGCGCCGGCGCGGGGGACGTAGTAGCCGATGTCGTGGACGACGGGGTCGGTGCCGCGGGTGCGCAGGGGGCCGCGCTCGGCGAGGCGGGCCAGGTCGTCGTAGGCGGGGCCCGCCGTGTGCCGGAGCATCCAGTGGACGGGGCGGCGGCCGCTGAGGACCGCCAGCAGACGCTCTGCGAACAGGTCGGTGGGGCGAGGGCTCGGCGGGGCCGCCGGAGGCGTCAGCGGCCTGCGGGAGGACGCCCCCGGGCGGCGGGAGTCGCGGCGGCCCGGCGGGCGGGTGCCCGGGCGGAGCTGGGCGGTCCTGGTCATGACCTTGTTCATGGGGGATCCCCGTTCGGCGGGCCCGATGGGTACCGGGCGGTAACTTGCGGTCGGGGATCTTGTACGGGGGCCGGGGCGGCGGCGGCAAGGCGGTGACGGTCCGTGCCGGAGTCCCGGAGAGTTCACCTATCCGAGTGATCAGGGGCGGGGTAAGCCCTTTGGGCGGGCGGCGGTACCGGGTGAATCGCGGGGCGCGGGGTGGACGGCCCCGGCGGCAGCGACCGGGACCCGATAGGGGACGCCCGCACGTATCCTTAAGGCCCTCCGGGAGGCCCCGCGGCCTTCGGGAGCCGCAGTGTCGAAGAGTCCGGAAGAGAGCGGCCAGCCATGCGCGTCTACGTCCCCCTGACCCTCCCCGGGCTCGCCGAGGCGCACAAGACGGGGGAGCTGAGGACCGGTCCGTTCGTCGCCTACGCCGTCACGCCCGCGCTGCGCGAGTGGTACCTCTCCGACGACCTGGAGGAACTGGAGTACGCCGCGCTGAACCGGGCCGCGCTCGCCTCCCTGCGGCTGCTCGCGGCGGACCCGGGAGCGCTGCGGCGCCGGGTCGTGGTCGCCGTGGACGTCCCCGACGGCACGGCGGCGGCCGACCCCGACCGCGGACTCGACCCGGCGGCACTGGGCGAGGTGCGGGTGGCCGGGACGGTGGCGCTGGCCAAGGCGGCCGCGGTGCACGTCGACTCCGACGACGCGGAGGAGGACGTGGCGGCGGCGGCCGGGGCGCTCGCGGCGGCGGACGGCGGGGACGACGACGCGCAGTTCGTCGTGGACGGGGCCGAGGACCACGAACTGCTCTGGTACGCCACGCAGGAGATCCCGAACCTGGTGGGGCACGGCGGCTGACCGGGGCCCGGCGGGGCCGACAGGGTTCAGTCGAACAGCTGTGACCTGCGATGACGTGCCGCATGTCTTGATTGTCAGTCGCGGCGGGTAGCGTTTTCGGCATGGGGAAGCACGGAAACGCGCACATCGTCTGGGACTGGAACGGAACACTGTTCCACGACAACGACGCGATCATCGGGGCGACGAACGCGGCATCGGCCGAGCTGGGCCTGGCGCCGATCACGCTGGAGCAGTACCGGGCGCTGTACTGCGTGCCGGTGCCGAAGTTCTACGAGCGGCTGATGGGGCGGCTGCCGACCGGGGCCGAGTGGGAGGTCATGGACGAGATCTTCCACCGGTACTACGCCGAGCACCGGACCCTGTGCGGGCTGACCGACGGGGCGGCCGAGCTGCTGGCCGGGTGGCGTTCGGCCGGCGGGAGCCAGTCCCTGCTGAGCATGTACGTGCATGACGAGCTCGTGCCGTTGGTGCGGGGGTTCGGGATCGAGCCGCACTTCATACGGGTCGAGGGGCGGGTCGGGCCGTCCGGGGGCAGCAAGGCCGAGCACATGGTGCGGCATCTGCGGTCGTTGGGACAGGTGCAGCCCGGGCGGACCGTGGTGATCGGGGACGCGGCGGACGACGCGGTGGCCGCGCATGCCGTGGGCGCGAAGGCGGTGCTGTACACCGGCGGGTCGCACGGCAGGGCGAGCCTGGAGGAGGTCGGGGTACCGGTCGTGGACTCACTGGCGGAGGCGGTCCAGGAGGCGCAGCGGCTGGTGGCCTGACCGGCGCGAAGTACAGGGGCGGTCTCGCTTCCCGGCACCGGAAGGATGCCGCCCCGGTACGGCGCGCTGTGCAGAACGTCAAAGTTCGACCCCCTGTTTTGTACACATACGGCTCATGACGACCCCCGGGTGAGGGGCGATAGCCTTGGTGGCGTGATCAGCGCGATAGTTCGCGGGGGCATCGAAGCCCCTGCCCTGCGCCCGGTGAGCACGGAACACCTCCGTGACCGGGCGGCGGTCGCTGGTCTTCGCGGGCGGAGGGCACCCGAAACAGCCCTGGTGACGGCGGAGCCGAGAGGCACGTCACACCCTCGGGGCATGTCGAGAATGGCCGAATCCCCCCCGCTCGTCTCACCCTGCGGCATAGCGTCGGAGCAGACCGGAGACCCCGGCCGTGGCGTCGAGCCGCAGGGGGAAGAGCCCGTACTTCCTTCTACGTCACGCAATGGCGCGCGACAGGAGCCAGAGGACAATGCAGACCAAGCTGGACGAAGCCAAAGCCGAGCTGCTCGAACGGGCCGCCCGGGTAGCTGAGAACAGCCCGGCAGGGGGGCACCTACCGACTGGGACGACGGGGACGGCGGACAAGGAGTCCGTGTTCACGTTCCTTCAGCGCTACTACCTGCACACCGCGCCCGAGGACCTCGCCGACCGCGACCCGGTCGACGTCTTCGGCGCAGCCGTCTCGCACTTCCGTCTCGCCGAGACCCGTCCGCAAGGCACCGCGAACGTCCGGGTCCACACCCCGACCGTCGAGGAGAACGGGTGGACCTGCAGCCACTCCGTGGTGGAGGTCGTCACCGACGACATGCCCTTCCTCGTCGACTCGGTCACCAATGAGCTGACCCGGCAGGGGCGCGGCATCCATGTCGTCATCCACCCTCAGTTCGTGGTCCGCCGCGATCTGACCGGCAAGCTGATCGAGAGGCTGCCGGCCCCGGCCGTCGGCGAGGAACTGCCGCACGACGCGCACATCGAGTCCTGGATCCACGTAGAGATCGACCGCGAGACCGACCGCGCCGACCTCAAGCAGATCACCGCCGATCTGATGCGGGTGCTGTCCGACGTCCGCGAGGCCGTCGAGGACTGGGAGAAGATGCGGGAGGCGGCGGTGCGTATCGCCGAGGGCCTCGGCGCCGAACCGGTCCCCGGCGACCTGCCCCGTCCCGAGGTCGAGGAGGCCCGCGAGCTGCTGCGCTGGCTGGCCGCCGACCACTTCACCTTCCTCGGGTTCCGCGAGTACCAGCTGCGCGAGGACGACTCGCTGGGTGCCGTGCCCGGCACCGGGCTCGGCATCCTGCGCTCGGACCCGCCGCACGCCGGCGAGGAGGGCCACCCGGTCAGCCCCTCCTTCGAGCGGCTCCCGGCCGACGCGCGCGCCAAGGCCCGTGAGCACAAGCTCCTCGTCCTGACCAAGGCGAACAGCAGGGCGACCGTGCACCGGCCGTCGTACCTGGACTACATCGGTGTCAAGAAGTTCGACGCGGACGGCAACGTCGTCGGTGAGCGCCGCTTCCTGGGGCTGTTCTCGTCCGCCGCCTACACCGAGTCGGTGCGCCGGGTGCCCGTCATCCGCCGCAAGGTCGACGCGGTGCTGGAGCGGGCCGGCTTCTCGCCCAACAGCCACGACGGCCGTGACCTGCTCCAGATCATGGAGACCTTCCCGCGCGACGAGCTGTTCCAGACCCCGGTCCCCGAGCTGGAGTCGATCGTCACGAGCGTCCTCTACCTCCAGGAACGCCGGCGGCTCCGCCTCTACCTGCGCCAGGACGAGTACGGCCGTTACTACTCGGCCATCGTCTACCTCCCCCGGGACCGCTACACCACCGGTGTCCGGCTGCGGATCATCGACATCCTGAAGGAGGAGCTCGGCGGCACCAACGTCGACTTCACGGCCTGGAACACCGAGTCGATCCTCTCCCGGCTGCACTTCGTCGTACGCGTCCCGCAGGGCACCGAGCTGCCCGAGCTGTCCGACGCCGACAAGGACCGCATCGAGGCCCGCCTGGTCGAGGCGGCCCGTTCCTGGGCGGACGGCTTCGCCGAGGCGCTCAACGCCGAGTGCGGCGAGGAGCGCGCGGCCGAGCTGCAGCGCCGCTACACCAACTCCTTCCCCGAGGGCTACAAGGCCGACCACACCCCCCGCGCGGCGGTCGCCGACCTGGTCCACCTGGAGCGGCTCACCGAGGAGGCGGGCAACGACTTCGCGCTCAGCCTCTACGAGCCGGTGGGCGCCGCCCCCGACGAACGCCGCTTCAAGATCTACCGCAAGGGCGCGGCGATCTCCCTGTCGGCGGTGCTGCCGGTCCTGAACCGGCTGGGCGTCGAGGTGATCGACGAGCGGCCGTACGAACTGCGGTGCGCGGACCGGACGACCGCGTGGATCTACGACTTCGGCATGCGGATGCCGAAGACGGCCGGCGGCGGCAACGGCGACTACCTGGGTGACGACGGCCGTGAGCGGTTCCAGGACGCCTTCGCGGCGACCTGGACCGGCCTCGCGGAGAACGACGGCTTCAACGCGCTGGTGCTGAGCGCCGGGCTGAGCTGGCGGCAGGCGATGGTGCTGCGGGCGTACGCCAAGTACCTGCGGCAGGCCGGTTCCACGTTCAGCCAGGACTACATGGAGACGACACTCCGCCACAACGTCCACACCACCCGGCTGCTCGTCTCCCTCTTCGAGGCGCGGATGTCCCCGGACCGGCAGAAGGCCGGCCTGGAACTCACCGACGCCCTCCACGAGGAGCTGGACGCCGCCCTCGACCAGGTGGCGAGCCTCGACGAGGACCGCATCCTGCGTTCCTTCCTGACCGTCATCAAGGCGACACTGCGCACCAACTTCTTCCAGGAGACGGTGGAGGGCGCCCCGCACACCTACGTCTCGATGAAGTTCGACCCGCAGGCCATCCCTGACCTCCCGGCGCCGCGCCCGGCGTTCGAGATCTGGGTGTACTCGCCGCGGGTCGAGGGCGTGCACCTGCGCTTCGGCAAGGTCGCGCGCGGCGGTCTGCGCTGGTCCGACCGGCGTGAGGACTTCCGGACCGAGATCCTCGGCCTGGTCAAGGCGCAGATGGTCAAGAACACCGTCATCGTGCCGGTCGGCGCCAAGGGCGGGTTCGTCGCCAAGCAGCTGCCGGACCCGGCCAAGGACCGGGACGCGTGGCTGGCGGAAGGCATCGCCAGCTACAGGACGTTCATCTCGGCGCTGCTCGACATCACCGACAACATGGTGGCCGGCGAGGTCGTGGCCCCGCAGGACGTGGTCCGGCACGACGAGGACGACACCTACCTGGTGGTCGCGGCCGACAAGGGCACGGCGACGTTCTCCGACATCGCCAACGAGGTCGCCGGCAGCTACAACTTCTGGCTCGGCGACGCCTTCGCCTCCGGAGGCTCCGCGGGCTACGACCACAAGGGCATGGGCATCACCGCGCGCGGTGCCTGGGAGTCCGTGAAGCGGCACTTCCGGGAGCTGGGCGTCGACACGCAGACCGAGGACTTCACCGTCGTCGGCATCGGTGACATGTCCGGCGACGTGTTCGGCAACGGCATGCTGCTCAGCGAGCACATCCGCCTGGTCGCCGCCTTCGATCACCGGCACATCTTCATCGACCCCACCCCGGACGCGGCCACCGGCTACGCGGAGCGCCGCCGCCTGTTCGAACTGCCCCGCTCCAGCTGGGGCGACTACAACACCGAACTGCTCTCGGCGGGCGGCGGGATCTTCCCGCGCAGCGCCAAGGCGATCCAGGTCAACGCTCATATCCGCGAGGCCCTCGGCATCGAGGAGAAGGTCGCCAAGCTGACCCCGGCCGAGCTGATGAAGGCGATCCTCAAGGCGCAGGTCGACCTGCTGTGGAACGGCGGCATCGGCACCTACGTCAAGGCGTCGACCGAGTCGAACGCGGACGTCGGCGACAAGGCCAACGACGCCATCCGCGTCGACGGCGCCGACCTGCGCGTCAAGGTCGTCGGCGAGGGCGGCAACCTGGGCCTGACCCAGCTCGGCCGGATCGAGTTCGCCCGGCAGGGCGGCAAGATCAACACCGATGCCATCGACAACAGCGCCGGCGTGGACACCTCCGACCACGAGGTGAACATCAAGATCCTGCTCAACAGCGTGGTCGCGGACGGCGACATGACGGTCAAGCAGCGCAACAAGCTGCTCGCCGAGATGACCGACGAGGTCGGCGCCCTGGTGCTGCGCAACAACTACGCCCAGAACGTGGCGATCGCCAACGCGCTGGCGCAGTCCAAGAACATGATCCACGCCCAGCAGCGGTTCATCCGCCACCTGGTCAGGGAGGGCCACCTCGACCGGGCGCTGGAGTTCCTGCCCACCGACCGCCAGATCCGCGAGCGGCTCGGCTCCGGGCATGGCCTGACCAGCCCGGAGACGGCCGTCCTGCTGGCGTACACGAAGATCACGGTCGCCGACGAGCTGCTGGCGACCACGCTGCCGGACGACCCGTACCTGAGCGGCCTGCTGCACGCCTACTTCCCGACGGCCCTGCGCGACCGGTTCGCCGCCGCCCTCGCCACCCACCCGCTGCGCCGCGAGATCACGACCACGGTCCTGGTCAACGACACGGTCAACACCGGCGGTACGACCTATCTGCACCGGCTGCGCGAGGAGACCGGGGCCTCCCTGGAGGAGATCGTCCGGGCGCAGACCGCAGCGCGTGCGATCTTCCGCTCCGCCCCGGTCTGGGACGCCGTCGAGGAGCTGGACAACAAGGTCGACGCGGCCGTCCAGACCCGGATCCGGCTGCACTCCCGCCGTCTGGTGGAGCGCGGCACCCGCTGGCTGCTCAACAACCGGCCGCAGCCGCTGCAGCTGCTGGAGAACGTCGACTTCTTCTCCGAGCGGGTCGAACAGGTCTGGCAGCAGATGCCCAAGCTGCTGCGCGGGGCGGACCTGGAGTGGTACCAGCACGTGTACGACGAGCTGTCCGCGGCCGGTGTCCCGGACGAGCTGGCGACGCGGGTGGCCGGTTTCTCCTCGGCCTTCCCGGCGCTGGACATCGTCTCGGTGGCCGACCGCATGGGCAAGGAGCCGCTGGACGTCGCCGAGGTCTACTACGACCTCGCCGACCGTCTCGGGGTCTCCCAGCTGATGGACCGGATCATCGAGCTTCCGCGTGACGACCGCTGGCAGTCGATGGCCCGTGCCTCCATCCGCGAGGACCTGTTCGCGGCCCACGCGATGCTCACCGCCGACGTGCTCGCCGCGGGCGACGGCACGGCCACGCCCGAGCAGCGCTACCAGACCTGGGAGCAGAAGAACGCCGCCATCCTGGGCCGGGCCCGGGCCACGCTGGAGGAGATCCGCGGCTCGGACTCCTTCGACCTGGCCAACCTGTCGGTGGCCATGCGGACGATGCGGACGCTGCTGCGCACGCACTCGTAGCCGCAGGAGCGTGGTCGAAGGCGGTCGCGGTCGGCCGTCGTCGTACGACACGAAAGGGCGCCCCCGAGCCGGTGACGGCTCGGGGGCGCCTTCTTCAACGGCCGCTTCAGGAGGGCTGGGAGATCTTCGGGGCGTCGGCCTGCTTCGGCGGCGCGGCCTTGGGCTTCGGCCTGGCCTTCGTCTTGTCGGACTTGTCGCCGGTGAAGGCCTCGTACTCCGCGAGGACGTCCTCGGTCGGCCCGTCCATGCGCAGCACACCGCGCTCCAGCCACAGCGCCCGCTCGCAGGTGTCGCGGATGGACTTGTTGTTGTGGCTGACCAGGAACACCGTGCCGGCGTGCTGGCGCAGACCGCGGATGCGCTCCTCGGAACGCCTGCGGAAGGACGCGTCACCGGTGGCCAGGGCCTCGTCGATGAGCAGGACGTCGTGGTCCTTGGCGGCGGCGATGGAGAACCGCAGGCGGGCGCCCATGCCGGAGGAGTAGGTGCGCATCGGGAGGGTGATGAAGTCGCCCTTCTCGTTGATGCCGGAGAAGTCGACGATCTCCTGGTAGCGCTCCTTGATCTCCTCGCGGGACATGCCCATGGCGAGGCCGCCGAGGTAGACGTTCTTCTCGCCGGTCAGGTCGCCCATCAGGGCGGCGTTGACGCCGAGGAGGGAGGGCTGGCCGTCGGTGTAGATGGCGCCGTTCTCCACCGGGAGCAGACCGGCGACGGCCTTGAGCAGGGTGGACTTGCCGGAGCCGTTGGAGCCGATGAGGCCGATCGCCTCGCCCTTGTAGGCGACGAAGGAGACGTCCTTGACGGCGTGCACCTTGCGGACGCCGGCCGCCTTCTCGGCGTGCTTGCGGCGCAGCATGCGGTTGAGCGCGGCGGTCGCGGAACCCCGGCCGGCGCCGGTGCCGTTGACCCGGTAGACGATGTCGACGTGGTTGGCGACGACGGTGGGGATGCGGGTGTCGTTCAGGTTCTCAGCCACGGCCGTACGTCTCCTCAGCCTTCCAGAAGTAGATGAAGCCGCCGACGCCGACGACGAGGGCCCAGCCGGTCGCGACGACCCACACGTGGGCCGGCAGCTGGCTGGCGTGGAAGCTGTCGATGAGGGAGAAGCGCATCAGGTCGATGTAGACGGCGGACGGATTGGCCTTGAGCACCGGCGCGACCCAGCTCGGCAGACCCTTGTGCCCGCTGGTCAGCTTGTCGATGCTCCACATGACGCCGGAGACGTACATCCAGGTGCGCAGCACGAACGGCATCAGCTGGGCGATGTCCGGGGTCCGGGCGCCCATCCGGGCCATGATCAGCGACATGCCGGTGTTGAACGTGAACTGCAGGAACAGCGCCGGGACGGCCAGCAGCCAGGAGGCCGCGACCGGCACGCCGAAGCAGAGCAGGATGACGATCAGCGCGCACATCGAGAACAGCAGCTGCTGGAGCTGCTGGAGGCAGAAGGAGATCGGGAGTGCGGCCCGCGGGAAGTGCAGCGCGCGGACGAGGCCGAGGTTGCCGGCGATCGCCCGGGTGCCGGTCATGATCGAGCTGGACGTGAACGTCCAGATGAACACGCCCGTGACCAGGAACGGGATGTAGTCCGGCACGCCCCTCTTGGTGCCCAGCAGGATGCCGAAGATGAAGTAGTACACCGCGGCGTTCAGCAGCGGGGTCATGATCTGCCACACCTGGCCGAGCTTCGCCTGGGCGTACTGGGCGGTGAGCTTGGCGGTGGCGAACGCGGTGATGAAGTGCCGTCGGGCCCACAGCTGACGGACGTACTGCGGCAGCGTGGGGCGGGCGCCGCTGACCGAGAGTCCGTGCCGGGCGGCGAGCGCCGCGAGGTCGTCCTCGGCCGTGACCGGGGTCGGGGGCGGTGTGTGGAGAACCTGGGTCACATCCGCTGCTTTCACTCGGGGGGTGGGGGTGCGGCGTCCGGCTGGGCGCCGATCCCGTTCACCCGGCGTTTCCTTACGCTTCTCTTCACGTTTTCTTACGTCGGGACGGGACCGTATCGTCGCAACGGGAGCGTAGGCGGAGTTGGCGTCGGAACGCAACCGTTTCGTCGTCACGGACTGGTGTGCGCCGTAACACTTCCGAGGTCCGGGCGCGACTGATTCGTTGCGCGGGAGACTCGGGCTCGTGTTCGGTACGGCGGTGAGCTGGGAGGGGTTCGGCGCGGCGTGGTTGCGGCGATCGAGTGGTACGTCTCGTCGGGACGCAACCGTTTCGTCGTTACGCCCCTATGCTGGGAGACATGACGACGAACGCCGAGGAGTCCCAGACGCGTCCGCGCCGACGAGCCCCCGCCGGGGCGGCCGTCCTCCGCGAGGACGTGACCGAGGCCATCCGGGCCGCCGTCTTCGAGGAACTCGCGGCGGTCGGGTACGCGCGGATGTCCATCGAGGGCATCGCGCGCCGCGCGGGCGTCGGCAAGACCGCCGTCTACCGCCGCTGGCGCTCCAAGCTGCACCTCGTCCTCGACGTCGTCTCGGCCCTCGCGGTGCTCGGCCTGCCCGTGCCCGACACCGGCTCCCTGGAGGGCGACCTGCGGCTCCTGTACGAGGTCACGTCCCGTGCGCTGCGCCACCCGGTCGCCTCGCAGATCATCCCGGACCTCCAGGCCGAGGCGGCCCGCAACCCGGAGATCGCCGAGGCCATGCAGAAGACGCTGCGCGAGGGCCAGGACGGGGTCGCCAGCAAGATCATCGAGGCGGCTCAGCGGCGCGGTGAACTCGCCGCGGGCCTCGACGACGACCTGGCCATGGACCTGATCTCCGGCCCGCTGTACTGGCGTTCGGTGGTGATCCGCACCCCCAAGCTGCCGAAGGGGTATCTGGCGGCGCTGGCCCGTGGCACCACGGAGGCGCTCAAGGCGCTGTGAACCACTCCGCCGGGGATGTCACAGACGGGAGCGCCGTCTCGTCGTAGGGGCGCAGGCATTCTCGAACAAGGAGTGGACGATGAACCTCACCCTGTGGATCGCCGCCGGACTGCTTGCCGCGGTGGCCCTGGCCGGTGGGATCAGCAAGACCTTCGTACCCCGGGAGAAGCTGGCCGCGGCCCCCGGCGGGGGCTGGACCGCGGACGCGGGCACCGGCTTCGTCAAGGCGCTCGGGGTGCTGGAGCTCCTCGCCGCGGCGGGGCTGGTCCTGCCGGCGGCCGTCGGTGTCGCGCCGGTCCTGGTACCCGTGACGGCCGCCGCATGGGTCCTGCTGATGGCCGGTGCGATGATCACCCACGGCCGGCGCGGCGAGAGCGCGTTCGTGGCGCTGAACCTGGTCTATCTCGTGCTCGGGCTGGTCGTCGCGGCCGGCCGGTTCGGCCCCGGGTCCTTCTGACCGACCGGTTCACGGACGCGGGAAGAGGAAGACGGTAAGACGGTAAGACGGGGAGAGGGAGAGAGGGGGGAGACGGTGGCGGACGGGGGAGCGGACCTGAACAGGACCGAGGAGTTCCAGGAGCTGCGCCCGCTGCTGTTCTCGATCGCGTACCGGATCCTGGGCAGTGTCGGCGAGGCGGAGGACGCGGTCCAGGAGAGCTGGCTGAGGTTCGAGGGCTCGCCGACGGAGGTCAGGTCACCGAAGGCGTTCCTGTCGGCGACGGTCACCCGGATCTCGGTCGACGTGCTGCGCTCGGCCCGCGTCCGGCGCGAGGAGTACGTCGGCCCGTGGTTCCCCGAGCCGCTGCTCGCCGACCCGTACGAGGATCCGGCGCGGTCGGCGGAGCTGGCCGACTCGTTGTCGATGGCGGCCCTGCTGCTCCTGGAGCGGCTCAGCCCGCTGGAGCGGGCCGTCTTCGTGCTGCGCGAGGTGTTCGACTTCGGCTTCCCCGAGGTCGCGTCGGCGGTCGGCCGCTCGGAGGCGGCGTGCCGTCAGCTCGTTGTACGGGCCCGGCGCCACATGGCCGAGGGCCGCCCCCGCTTCGAGGCGGACCGGAGGGAACGCGACGAACTGGCGTCACGCTTCTTCGAGGCCCTCCACGAAGGCGACCTGGGCGGTCTGCGGGACCTGCTCGCCGCCGATGTGTCCCTGGTCGGCGACAGCGGCGGCAAGGCCCCGAGGCTGGCCCGGACGGTCGTCGGCGCCCAGAACGTGGCCCGCCTCCTCGCGGCCGTCTTCCCGCTGCTGCCCCGGGTCGACGTGAGCTGTGAGCAGCACGAGGTCAACGGACAGCCGGGCGCGGTCTTCCGGGACCGCGACGGCAAGGTCCTCCAGACCTTCTCCCTGGACGTCCTCGACGGCCGGATCCAGGCGATCCGCGTGGTCCTCAACCCCGACAAGCTCACCCACGTGGGCCCGGTGGCGGACGCCTGGGCCGTCTCGGAGGAGCTCAGGCGAGCCCGCCGCCCCGGGGACTGACCGCGCCCGTACCCGCCCGGCCGCCGCGCCGGTGCCACCAGGTCCGCCGCCGCGGCGCCTGCTCGCGGTATCCCGGCGGCGGCACGTGCAGTGCGTCCGTCAGGGTCGGGCCGCCTCCGGGTGGAGGCGGAGCCAGCCCTGCCAGGCCGAGGTGATCATGTCCTGGACGTCGTGTTTGGCCTTCCAGCCCAGTTCCGTGGCGATGCGGTCGGCGGAGGCGACCACGCTGGCCGGGTCGCCGGGGCGGCGCGCGGTGACGGCCGGGGGCCGGTCGTAGCCGGTGACCGTGTTGATGCGGTCGATCATCTCGCGGACCGAGACGCCCTCCCCGCGGCCGATGTTGAGGGTCAGCGCGCGGCCCGGCTCGGCCTGGAGGGCGCGGGCCGCCGCGACGTGGGCCTCGGCCAGGTCCACCACGTGGATGTAGTCGCGGATGCAGGTACCGTCGGGCGTCGGGTAGTCGGCGCCGAAGATACGCGGCGGCGCGTTCTCCGTGAGTTTCTCGAAGACCATCGGGACGATGTTGAAGACGCCCACGTCGGCGAGTTCGGGGCGGGCCGCGCCGGCCACGTTGAAGTAGCGCAGCGAGGCCGTGGACAGGCCGGTGGCCCGGCCTGTCGCGCGGACCAGCCACTCACCCGCCAGCTTCGTCTCGCCGTACGGCGACATCGGCAGGCACGGCGTCTCCTCCGTCACCAGTTCGACGTCCGGCATGCCGTAGACCGCCGCGGAGGAGGAGAACACGAAGGACGGGACCCCCGCCTCCGTGACCGCCTGGAGCAGGACGCGCAGGCCTTCGACGTTCTCCCGGTAGTAGTGCAGGGGGCGCTCCACCGACTCGCCGACCTGCTTCTTCGCCGCCAGGTGGACGACCCCGGTCACCTCGTGCTCGGCCAGGACGCGCGCCACCTTCTCGCCGTCCAGCGTGGTGCCCACCACCAGCGGGACCTCCTCGGGCACGCGCTCGGCGACGCCGGTGGACAGATCGTCGTACACCACCGTCCGCTCGCCCGCCTCGGTCATCGCGCGCACGACGTGCGCCCCGATGTAACCGGCGCCGCCGGTGATGAGCCAGGTCATGGATGCCCGTCCCTCCGTCAGTCGACCGCGGTGTCCGTCAGCCCCGGTCACCCCTCAGTGAAGCAGGTGCGGCCGACAGCAGCGGACGGCCGGGGTGCCCGCTCGGGCCCGCGGGGGTGCGGACACCGGTCTCCGGGCGGCGGGTGGCGCGCCACAGACGGGTCAGGGAGAGGACGGCGGCGGTGGCCAGCAGGCCGTTGCGGGCGAGCATCAGCAGGCAGCCGGTCCAGGTGCCGTGCACGACCTCGGCGTAGAACGTCGGGTAGGCCACCGCGCTGAGCGCGGTCGCGGTCACGACCAGCGCGGCGACCGGACGCTGGGTGGTGTGCCGGGAGGTCAGGCACACGGCGGTCAGGCCGAGCAGCCAGATCAGGTACTGGGGGCTGATCACCCGGCTGGTCACGGTGAAGAGGAGCACCGCGCTCAGCGCCGCGTCGTACGGGGTGGCCTCGGTCCAGTGCCGGGCCCGTACCCGCCACAGGAGCAGCAGCGCGAAGGCCACGGCGGTGAGCGCGAGGGAGGCGGTCGCGACCGCGTGCACCTGCGGGCCGACCAGCTCCATCGCGCCGTACTGGTAGCGGGTCGTGCCCCGCCAGCCGGCGTGCCGGGCGAGGCTGAGCGCGGTGCCGCCGAGGGACTCGACCTGCACGCCCCGGCCGCCCTGCTGGCGGAGGAAGGCGAGCGGGTTGCGGAAGGAGAGCAGGAACGCGGCGAGGGCCGCGGTCCCGGTCGCGGCCGCCCAGCTCCACGTCGTGCGTGTCGTACGCCCGCGCTCGACGCCCAGCAGGACCAGCGCGGGCCAGACCTTCACCAGCGCGCCCAGCGCGGCGAGCGCTCCGCACGCGCGCGTGGCTCGCCCGAGGGCCAGCAGGGAGAGCACCGCGAAGGCGGTGACCGCGACGTCGTAGCGCGCGAGGGGGAGATGCAGCAGGAGAGGGAGGGCGCCGGTCCACAGGGCCGCGCCCAGCAGGGTGCGGCCGGGGCGCAGACCCGCGCGCGTGAGCGCCGCCGTGATCAGCGCGTCGGTCGCCAGGGTGAGCGCCACGAACGCCTGGAAGTAGCTCAGCCCGGGCACCAGCCCCGGCGCGAGCAGCACGGCGCCGGCGCCCGGCGGGTACTGCCACAACGTGTCGTGCGCCGGGAACGCGCCCTGCGACAGGACGCCGTACCAGTGGAAGTACAGCCGCCACACTTCGCGCGCGACCGCTCCGTGTCCCAGGAGCCGCTCGTTGTTGTGGGCGAGGAGCCAGAGCATCAGCGCGCGCGTGGCGAGCCAGAGGCCGGCGAGGCAGAGGGGGCGCGCGAGGCGCGGCGCGCGCGGGGGGTGTTCGGTGCGCGCGGTGCGCAGAAGGCACGGGAGTCGAACAGGCGGGGCGAACGGGGCGCGGGGGAGCGGGAAGTACGAGCGACGATTCATCAACCGCGAGCGTAAGCCGCGCGGATGGTGTATCCATGCCGATACGCCGTCATTACCCGGCAAAGGTTGGCTAATCGCAAAAGATCGGGCCGTGGTGAGTATCGGGCCTCTCGTAAAAGCGCATCCGCGGACGACGCGAACGACAGCAACCGGCCGGCCGGCTCCGTCGAGTCGGCCGAAGCCGTCGGGGGGACCCCCCGCCGGTCCGCCGGGCCGTGCGCGCCGTGCCGTCGTCGTGGCCGTCCCGGCCGCGGTGATGCTCGCGGTCGGCCTCTGGGGGCTGCACCGCGGCGGGATGTGGCGCGACGAGGCCGTCACCTACCAGGTCGCCCGGCGCACGGTGCCGCAGATCTGGCGGCTGCTGCACGGCGTGGACGCGGTGCACGGCCTGTACTACCTGCTGATGCACGTCGTCCTCGCCGTCGCCCCCGGGCGGCCGGGCGAGGTCGACCTCCGGCTGCCGTCGGTGTGCGCGGCGGCCGTCACCGCGGGCCTGGTGGCCGCGCTCGGCACCCATCTGGCCCGGCCGCGGGTCGGTCTGTGGGCCGGACTGATGTACGCGGTCACCCCGTTGGTCGGGCACTACGCGCAGGAGGGCCGCTCCTACGCCCTGGTCGCCGCGGGCGCGACCGGCGCGACCCTGCTGTTCGTACGGGCGGCGGGCGGAGCGGGAACCGGGACCGAGGGGGAGACCGCGGGACAGGCCGGAGGCGGGCGGCGGGCCTGGTGGTGGTACGGCGCCGTCCTCGGAGTCACCTGCTGGCTGCACGAGTTCGCGGTCCTGCTGCTGCTCGCGCACGCGGGAACGCTGGCGCTGGCCCGGTCGCCGGGAAGGGTGTGGCGGGGCTGGGGCTGCGCGGCCGGGGGCGTGGCGCTGACCCTGGTGCCGCTGGCCGTCGTCTCGCACGCGCAGTCGGCCCAGCTCGCGTGGCTGTGGGAGCCTGACCTGGAGACCGCGCAGGCGCTGCTGCGCCAGTACCTCGGACCGACCGACGGGGTGTACTGGGCGTGCCTCGCGCTCGGCCTGCTGGGGCTGACCCGGCTGGTGGGCCGGCGCGGCGAGGTGACCCTCGCGGCGGTGGCGCTGCCCCTCGCGGTGCTGCCACCGGTGGCGTTGATGCTGGCATCGCAGCTCACACCGCTGTACGTCGACCGGTATGTGCTCTACGCGCTCACCGGTGCGCCCCTGCTGGTGGCGCTCGGCGCGGACCGGGTCGCCGGGGTGCTCGGCCGGCTCTGGCCGTACGGCACGGCGACCACGCCCAGGTCGCCCGCGCTCACCGTGGCCGGGGTCCTGGCACTCGTCCTCGCCTTCACCCACCAGGTGCCGCTGCTGCGGCACGACCGGGTGCCGGGCACCCGGCCCGACGACCTCGGGGCGGTCGCGGAGGCGGCGGCGCGCGTGCTGCGGCCCGGCGATCCCGTGCTGTACCTGCCGGCCCACGCGCGCGGGACGGAACTGGCCTATCCCGCCGGCTTCAAGGGCACCCGGGACCTCGCGCTGGCCGAACCGGCTCCGGAGTCGGGGACGTTGTACGGGGGCGAGGTCGCGGCGGCGACGCTGCGGCGACGGCTGGCCGGAGTGGACGAGGTGTGGGCGGTGATGGAGAAGTACGCGCTGGTGAGCGGGTACCGGCCGCGGCTCGCCACGGAGCGGGCGAAACTCGCGGTGCTGAACCAGCAGTTCGTGCTGCGCGAGGAGATGGTGATCGACCGGATGGCGCTGCGGCTGTACGTGCGGCCGATCCGGGGCGGGCGGCCGGGCTGAGCGTCCGCCGCCGGCCGGCGGGACCAGCCGCGCCCGCCCGGCGCGGCCGCGGGGCGGTTCGGCGCCGCACCCCCGGCGAGGCGCTTCAGCGCGCCGCCTCCTCCGAAGCCGCCGCGTCCAGCGCGCCCGTCAGCTGGTCCAGACGGGTCTTCAGGTCCCGTATGCCGTCCACGTCGAAGCCGGTCGCGGACATGATCCTGCGCGGCACCTCGAACGCCCGCTCCCGCAGGTCGGTGCCCTGCTCCGTCAGCCGTACCTCCACCGAGCGCTCGTCACGGGCGCTGCGCTCCCGGTGGACCAGGCCGGCCGCCTCCAGGCGCTTGAGCAGGGGTGACAGCGTGCCGGAGTCCAGGCGCAGGTGTTCGCCGAGCTTCTTGACCGGCAGGTCGCCCTGTTCCCACAGCACCAGCATCACCAGGTACTGGGGGTAGGTGAGCCCGAGGTCCTTGAGGATCACGCGGTAGACGCCGTTGAAGGCGCGGGACGCGGCGTGCAGGGAGAAGCAGATCTGGCGGTCCAGGCGGAGCCACTCCGCCTCGGGTGCGGGGGGCGGGGTCGTCGCGGTCATGGCTCGATGGTACCTCTTGCGAGTCATTCAGTTGTGCGCAATTTAATTGTGTGCTCTACTTGTGGTCGTGAGGGCGGCCGGAACGGAGCCGCCGCACCGAAACGTCGAGAGGGATGGTCTTCCATGGACGCGCTCTACACCGCAGCCGCCACCGCCACCGGCCGGGAGGGACGGGCGGTCAGCTCGGACGGGCAGCTGGACCTCGCGCTGGCGTTCCCGCCGGCGCTCGGCGGCAACGGCCAGGGCACCAACCCCGAGCAGCTCTTCGCCGCCGGCTACGCCGCCTGTTTCGCCAGCGCCCTCGGCGCCGTCGGCCGCCAGGCCAAGGTCGACACCGGCGAGATCTCCGTGACCGCCGAGGTCGGCATCGGCAAGGACGAGGCCGACGGCGGCTTCGCGCTCAAGGTCACCCTGCGCGTCGAACTCCCCGAGGAGCTCGCCAACGAGACCGGCGAGAAGCTGGTCCACCAGGCCCACGCGTTCTGCCCCTACTCCAAGGCCACCCGGGGCAACATCCCGGTCGAGCTCATCGTCGAGTAGCAGGCGGGGCAGTCGGCGCAGCGGCCACCGGTACGTCCTTCGTCCCGGTGAGCCGCGCGAGCACCTCTCCGGTCCGCCGGCTCCAGTCCACGACCACCGCATCCCCGGGCAGCCGCTCCCGCCGCGTCAGCAGCAGCCAGCGCACCCGGGAGCGGTGGTCGTGCGCGTCGGCCAGTTCGATCCCGTATCCGGGGAGCAGGTGTACGGCGTAGTAGGCGTCCGTGACCACCGGTTCCCCGCGGCCGATGTGCCGGGCCGCCCAGTCGTACGACGGCCAGCGCGGCGGCTGGACGAAGCCGACCGGGTCCAGTGAGCGCGGCACGACCGCGCCGGCCTGCGCGGTCAGGAAGCCCACGCAGATCCCGCCGGCCGCGGTCCAGCCGAGCACCCGCCGCCACACCGGCCAGGGCCGCTCCGCCGCCAGCTCCACGGCGAGCGCGCACTGCGGCGCCAGGAGGGCGGGACCGAGCAGCTCGCCGAAACCGTGGCGGACGCCGTACCCGGCCAGCAGCGCCTGCACGGCGAACAGCAGGACGAGCGGATCACGCCGGACCACGGCCGGTCGCGCCGCCCGCCCCAGGGGGGCGGTTCGCCCGCTGTCCCGGCCCGCCGCCCCGGCCGCGTCCCGTGCCCGCAGCCACAGCGCCGGCACTCCGAGCAGCGCGAGCCAGCACTGGCCGATCACTGCGCCGTAGGCCCCGGACGCCCCGTAGCTCTGCGGCAGCGCGTGCGCGGGTGTCCCGAAGGCGATCACCCCGGCCGCCACCGCGCCCAGCAGCGCCCACCGCCCCCACACCGCGCCCCGCCACCCCCGCTGCCACCCCGCCACGAACGCCACCGCCCCGGCCGCCGCCGCCACGCCGAGCACCGGGTCGACCAGGGCCACCACTGCGTACGGCACGCCGAGCGCCGCGTACCCGGACAGGCTGCGCAGGCCGCTCGGGCCGACGTAGCGCACCGGGCGCAGATCGCGGGCCCGGGCGCCGGTCAGCGCCCAGGACCAGAGGGTGAGACCGAGGGCGAAGGCGGACGGGTAGCCGAGGCTGCCGGTCAGCGGCAGCAGGGCCAGCGAGCCGCCGCCCCACCCCGGCCGGGTGCCCCAGAGCACGGACCCGAAGGCCAGCGCCAGCACCGGCGCCCAGGGGCGCGGGCTGAGGACCCGGACCAGCCGGCCGAGGCCGGTCAGCAGCACCAGCAGGTTCAGCGGGCCGCACACCCGCAGCAGCTGCCACCCGCTGAGCCCGGTCAGTCGCGCCACCGCGTCCTGCGCGAGCACGTACGGGGACGCGCCGGCGTCCGCCAGGGCCGCTCGCACCCCCTCCACCGCCGCCGCGTGCTGTCCGGCCTCGCAGCACGGCGGCAGCCGCCAGTACGCCAGGGTCATCACCAGCCAGAACAGCAGGCCGAAGAACTGGTACGGGGTGAGTCTGCGGGCGCGGCCGCCGCGCAGGGCGGTGGCGCCGCGCGCGGCGCGCCGGACCAGGGCGCCGGTGCTCACCGGGGAGAAGGGACGGGGCGGACCATTTGCCGAGTGTTCCCGCCCGTCCCGGTGGCGTCCCGGCCGCTCCGCCGCCCGTCACCTCATCGAGTGAGCCTCCGACAGGCCCACGCCGTTCGGCCCGTCGAGTGACCCCTGCGGGGGAACCGGAACCACGCGGCCCATCAGCGGTTCGAGGAGCAGCGGTACCCCCACCACCGGCAGCAGCCAGGCCAGCACGATCAGCCGGTCGCCGCCGATGGTGATGTCCGGATGTCCGGCCTGGGTCAGGAACCCGGTGCCCGCGGCCGCCACCAGGAAGGCCCCGAAGGCCGGCCGCCGCCGCGCTCCCCACACCCCGGCCGCCAGCGCCGCCGGGAACAGCGGGGCCATCAGCTGCCGGCGCAGCCACTCCACCCAGAAGTCCCCCTCCAGATGGAGGAACTCCGGCCAGGGCCGGACCCGGTCCGGCCGGGCGAAGTGGCCGGTCAGCAGGTCCTGCATGCTCTCCGCCTCGGAGGGATAGCGCAGCAGCCGGGCCAGCAGCAGGGTGCCGGCGACCGCCGCACAGCCCACCGCCGCGACCGCGGCGACTCCGCGCCCGGCAGCCCGGCCCAGCCGTCGCCGCCGTACGGCGACCGCCGCGCCCGCCCCGGCCAGGCACACCCCGAGGAACAGCGCCTGGGCGTGTTTCACGGTGAACAGCGCGACCAGCGCGCCCGCCACCAGGACCGCCCCCGCCCGGGCCCGCCCCGCGCCCGTCCGGCAGGTGAGGGCCAGTGCGCAGCCCCACACCGCGGTCAGGGTCAGCGCCAGCATCAGACCCTCGGTCATCGGCCGCATCGCCGTGGTGCCCACCGGCAGGACGTAGTACAGGGCCTGTCCGGTCAGCGCGAGCGGCACCGGTACCGACAGCGTCCGCAGGACCAGGAAGGCCAGCACCCCGCCCGCGACCGTGACCAGCACACCCGCCAGCCACACCCCCCAGGTCACCCCCAACGCGGCGACGAACGGCAGCAGGAACAGCGGATAGCCGGGCCGCACCTCGAAGACGGCCCGCAGCCGGGGGCCCACGAACGGCACGATGTGCCCGTCCCCCTGACCGGCCGCCCACCGGGTCTCCACGCGCCGCAGCTCGTCCTCCCGGCACCGGGCGAAGACCCGCCCCGCCGGGCTCGGCGCATGGAAGCGCACCACGTTCACGCTCTGCGCGCGCGCCGCCTCCGAGGCCTGCCCCGCACACACCCAGTCGGCGGTCCGGACGGCCGCCTCCCGCTGGTCCGCCCCGCCCAGGGTCAGCGCGTAGGACACGTAGTTCTTGGAGTCGGGGGTGTCCCGGCCGGTGACGTCGGCGAGTTGCAGCACCGCGAAGACGGCGGCCAGGACCAGCACCCAGGTACGCGGTCTCATGTGGACGCCAGCAGGTCGTGACCCGGGGCAGGTTCCGGTACCCGCACGGCGGCGGCCGGCATCGGCTCACCGAGCAGCAGGGTCCTCACCACCCGTTCGGCGGCCCGTCCGTCGTCGAACTCGCAGAAACGGGAACGGAATCCGGCCCGCAGTCGCGCCGACTCCGCGTCCCGCCAGGCGCCCGAGGCGAAGAGCGCGGCCAACTCCGGGTAGCTCAAGGACACATGCCCCGGCGCCTCGGCGGTGATGTCGAGGTAGGCGCCCCGGCTCGCGGTGAACGCGGCCCAGTCGTCGGCGTGCACGACGATCGGCCGGTCCAGGTTGGCGTAGTCGAACATGACGGAGGAGTAGTCGGTGACCAGCGCGTCCGCCGCCAGCAGCACCTGCTCCCCGTGCGGCTCGCCGGTCGCGTCGACCACGATCCCGCGCCGGTGCAGTTCCGCCAGGCCCGCCCCGCGCGCCGGACCGGTCGCCAGGGCGGGATGCAGCCGGACCACCAGGGTGTGGCCCTCGCCGAGATCGGCGGCGAACCGGGCCAGGTCGATCCGCTCGGCATGACCGCCCCGGACGTAGTCCCGGCGGGTCGGGGCGTAGAGCACGACCGTGTGGTCGGCGGGAATGCCGTACCGGGCCCGGAAGTCCGTGGGTCCGCCCTCGACCAGGACGTCGTTGCGCGGGCTGCCCGTGCGGGCCGAGGCGAAGTGGCAGGGGTAGGCCCGCTCCCACACCAGCTCGGAGTGGCGGTTGGCGACCAGGCTGTGGTCCCAGCGGTCGGCCCGGCGCAGCATCTGCGGCACGTCGAGGCCGAGCCGGGCGCCGGGCTTGTCCAGCAGGTCGGCGCCCAGGTACTTCAGCGGGGTGCCCCGGTGGGTGTGGATGTGCACGCTGCCGGGCCGTTTGACCAGCGCGCCCGGCCAGTTGACGTCGTTCACGAGGAACTTGGCGCGGGCCGTGAGCCGCCGGTACTCCGGGGAGTCCAGCAGCACGTGCTCCACGTCGGCGGGCAGCCCCGCCGCCACCTCCGCGTCCTTCACCACCCAGACGCCCCGCAGCTCCGGCGCGATCTCCCGGGCCTTGCGGTAGACGGCCGCGGGGTCGCCCCGCAGGCCCTGGTGCGAGGAGGCCGAGTACAGGACCAGGTGCTCGTCCGGCGCACGGTGGCCGGCCGCCCCGGTCAGCGCGCGCCGGGCCCGGCCGGCCGCCGCCCGTCGCACCCGCAGCGCCTGCCGGCCGCTCTCCCTGGCGATCCGCCCGGCCTGCTGCCGCAGCCGGTACGACGCGTACGAACCGCCCAGCACCCCGAGGCCGGCCCCCTCCGGCCGGTACGCCCGGTACAGCTCCGCCGTACGCCGGAAGAACTCGCCCTTGGCGGCGGGCGGCAGCCGGTCCGGCTTGGCGAGGATGTCCAGGCAGTGCTCGCCCATCTTGCGGTGCAGATAGGGCCGCCAACCGGCCAGCTCCGGGTGGGAGTCGACGTACTCGAAGACCCGTCGGTACTGGTCGTGGACGTCGAAGTGCTTACGGCTGGTGGTGGAGAGGATGTTGCCCTGGCGGCGCTGGCGGTAGTTCAGGCAGATCCGGTCGAGGGTGGCGATCCGGCCGGCGCCGAGCAGGACCGGGAAGGTCCAGGGGGTGTCCTCGTAGTAGCCCGGGGGGAACCGGAAGCCGTTGTTCGCGACGAACTCATGCCGGTAGGCCTTGTTCCACACCACCATCAACAGGTCGAGGATCTCGGGGCGTTCGGCCGCGGTGAAGACGCCGTCGGTCGCGCTCAGCACCTCCGCGAGGGCGTTGCGCCGTGTGCCGCCCCACCAGTAGGTGCGCGCGTAGTCGAAGACCAGGACGTCCGGGTCGCCGGCCTCGGCCAGCCGGTCGGCGATCGCCCCCAGCGCGCCCGCGGTGAGGGTGTCGTCGCTGTCCAGGAAGAGCAGGTAGTCGCCGGTGGCGTAGGGGAGTCCGGCGTTGCGGGCCCGGCCGAGCCCGACGTTCTCGGGCAGGTGCAGGACCCGTACGCGCGGGTCGCGGGCCGCGTACTCGTCGAGGATCGCGCCGCTGCCGTCCGGAGAGCGGTCGTCGACGGCGATCACCTCGATGTCGCGGAAGGACTGCTCCAGGACCGAGTCGAGGCACTCGCGCAGAAAGCCCTGCACCCGGAAACAGGGCACGATCAGACTGAATCGGGGCACGGTCAGCTCCTCGTGAAAACGGTGGCGGCCGGGGCGGGCAGGCGTTCCGCCAGCGGGATCAGCGACGGGAGCGACTCCGGCGGCTGGCCGAGGAACACCCGGCGTACGACCCGTTCGGCGGCCAGGCCGTCGTCGAACTCGCAGAATCGGGCCCGGAACGCGTTCCGCAGCCGTGTGGACTCCGGGCTCCGGTGCGAGCCCTCGCGGAAGATCCGGCCCAGTTCGTCCGGGGTGCGGGCGACCGGGCCCGGCGGCTCGGCGGGCAGGTCGAAGTAGACGCCCCTTGTCTCCCGGTAGACCTCCCAGTCGTCGGCGTAGACGACGATCGGGCGGTCCAGGTTGGCGTAGTCGAACATGATGGAGGAGTAGTCGGTGATCAGCGCGTCCGCCGCGAGGCACACGTCCTCGACGCAGGGGTGCGCGGTGACGTCGATGACCCGGCCGGTGTCCGCGAGGGCTCCCCGGTCGTAGAAGTAGTGGGCGCGCAGGAGGACGACGACGTTCTCGCCGGCCTCCTCGCAGAACGCCTCCAGGTCGAGGCCGGGCTCGAAGCCGGTGTGGTGGTCGCGGTGGGTGGGGGCGTACAGCACGGCCGTCCTGCCGTCCGGGACGCCCAGGCTGCGACGGGCCCGCACCACGTCGTGGGCGGACGCCGTGTAGTAGACGTCGTTGCGCGGATAGCCGTACTCCAGGGCCTCGTAGGAGCCGGGGAAGGCGCGCTCCCAGGTCTGGGTGGAGTGGCGGTTGGCGGAGAGATTGAAGTCCCAGCGGTCGACGCGGCCGAGCAGTCTGGTGAAGCTGCCGGTCCGCGCCGCGACCACCGGGTACGTCGACTGGTCGACGCCCATCTTCTTCAGCGGGGTGCCGTGCTGCGTCTGGAGGTGCACGCTGCCGGGCCGCTTGACGACGCCCTCCGCGAAGTTGGCGTTGTTCACCAGGTACTTGGCGCGGGCCAGCACCTGCCAGTAGCGGCGGCTGCCGATCACCGCGTACTCGACGTCCGCGGGCACGGCGCCCTCCCGGCCCGGCTCGACCAGGAACACCGAGCGCAGCCAGGGCGCGAGTTGGCGGGCGGCGGCGTGGATCGCGGCCGGGTTGCAGGCGTAACCGCGCCCCCAGTAGGCACAGTACACGACGAGGTTCTCGTCGAGCGGGCGGCGCAGGTCGAGGGCGTAGCGCAGCCGGGTGAGCGGCAGCCGCGGGCGGGGCAGCCGCCCGGCCGCCCAGGCCGCCGCCCGGTTGGCCCCGCGCAGCGCCAGGAACGCGGTGTACGCGCCCGCCGCGAGGAGCCGGTGCTGCACCCCGAGACTCCCGCCCGGCATCCGGAACCCGGCCGGCCGGTAGGTACGGTGCAGCGACCCCGCCCGCCGGAAGAACGCCCGGTGCCCGGACGGCAGCCGCTGCGGGCGGGCGGCCGTCCTCAGCACGGCCTCGAAGACCTGCTCGAACAGCGGCCGGGCCCGTTCGCCCGGAAGCCCCGCCGCCAGCGCCCGCGCCAGCACCAGCTCGACCTGGTCGAGGAGTTCGTGGTGGTGCGCACCGGGCAGGTTCAGCCTGCTGCCCTGCCGGCGCAGCCGGTGCCGTACGACGGCCGAACGCAGCACCGCGACCCGTTCGGCGGCGATGCCGGTCAGCCCGCCCCAGCCGACGTCCGTGAAGTGGCCGTCGGGGAACCGCAGCCGGCCGTCCGTGACAAAGGCGCGGCGCCAGGCCGCGCTCCACGCCGGCAGCGTCACCCCGGTCAGCGCGGGAGCCTCGGACGGGGCGAAGACGTCCTGCGGGGTCGCTGCCGGCAGCGTCGCCGGGGCGGCCGGCTCACCCTCCCACCAGGGCGCCCGCTCGTGCCCGAAGTACAGCACGTCCACGTCACCGGTCTCGGCCAGCCGTGCCGCCAGCCGCGCCAGCGCGCCCGGCATCAGAACGTCGTCGCCGTCGAGGAACAGCAGGTACGTGCCCTTCGCCGCCCGCATCCCGGTGTTGCGGGCCCCGCTCAGCCCGGCGGACGGCGGAGAGTGCACCGGGGCCACCCGGGAGTCCCGCTCGGCGTATCCGGCGGCGACCGCGGCGGCCGGGGCGTCGGGCGCGTCACAGACCGGGATCAGCTCCAGGTCGCCGAAGGACTGGGCGAGGACCGAGTCCAGCGCCTGGGACAGCCGGCCGGCGACCCCGTGGGAGGGGACGATGATGCTGAAGCGGGGCATGCTGCTCTTTCTCAGGTGTCCATGCGGCCCGGCCTTCCCGCCGGTCGCCAGGTGGACGGCCGCGACGGAGTGGGCCGCGAGGTGTTGGGGGGCATGAAGGAACTCCCTGGAAGGCAAACGGCGGTCAGCGGCTCTCGGTGACGGGCAGGTGGCCGGAAGGTTGCGGAACGGTGGCCGGCGGGGGATCGTCCGGCTCCGGGGCCGCCGACGGAACGGGGTGCCGCTCGGCCGGCGGCACGACCTCCGGCAGCCCGGCCGTCTCGCCGAGCACCACATGCCGTACGACCCGCTCGGCGGCGCGTCCGTCGTCGTACCGGCAGAACCGCTCGCGGAACGCGGCGCGCAGCTGCGCGGAGTGGGAGCCGCGCCAGTCGCCGCCGGCGAAGATGTCGATCAGCTCGTCCTCGCTGCGGGCGACCGCGCCCGGCGGTGCGGAGCGCAGGTCGAAGTAGGTGCCGCGGGCCGCGTGGTAGGCGTCCCAGTCCTCGGTGTGCACGACGATCGGGCGGTCCAGGTTGGCGTAGTCGAACATGATCGACGAGTAGTCGGTGATCAGCGCGTCCGAGGCCAGGCAGAGGGACTCCACGCTCGGGTGGCCGCTGACGTCGATCACCCGCGTCCCGGCCGGGAGCGGTCCGCCGTGCCAGTAGTGGGCGCGGGCCAGGACGACGAAGCGCGGGCCGAGCCGGCGGACGATCCGGTCCAGGTCGAGCGCCGGGCGCTGGGTGCGCCGGTAGTCGCGGTGGGTGGGCGCGTACAGCAGCGCGACGGCGCCCTCGGGGACGCCGAGCGACTCGCGGATCCGGGTCACGTCGGCGGAAGTGGCCTGCTGGAAGACGTCGTTGCGGGGGTAGCCGTATTCGAGGGTGGTGTAGCCACCGGGGTAGACGCGCTCCCAGGTCAGGGTGGTGTGCCGGTTGGCGGACAGGAGGTAGTCCCACTTGTCCACGCCCCGCAGGAGCTCCTCGAAGTCCATGCCGGCGCCCGCCGCCGGACGTTCCTGGAGGTCGAGGCCCATGTGCTTGAGCGGGGTGCCGTGCTGGGTCTGCACGAACACCTGGCCGGCGCGTTTGCGCAGCCGCCGGTCGAAATTGACGTTGTTGACGAGGTACTTGGACCGGGCCAGGGCGGTCCAGTAGCCGAAGGTGCCCGGGCGCAGCCGGAGCGGGCCCGGCGGGACGGTGTGCTGGTGTTCGGGGCGGGCGATCCAGGCGGTGCGGATGTGCGGGGCGTGTCTGCGGAACGCGGCCTCCAGCGCGCCCGGGTTGCAGCTGTGGCCGCGGTTCCAGTAGGCGGCGAAGACCGCGCGATCGCGCAGCGGCAGACGCAGCTGGACCCGGTAGTGCAGCTGGAGGAGGGCCGAGCGCAGACCACGGGCGGACTTGACGGCGGCTTTGACCGTGCGGCGGCCCGCGGACTGCGCCAGCTGGAGGGCGCGGTAGGTGCGGTGCAGGCCGTGGTGGACGAGACCGTGGCGCAGCCGGGTCCGCATCGGCGGCGGGGTGCCCGCGGCCCGGTGGCGGCGGCAGTGGGCGCGGGCCCTGCGCAGGAACTCGGCGCGGGTGCCGCGGGGCAGCCGCTCCCGCCGGGTGAACACCGTCGAGAGGTGGTCGGTCATCCGCCGGAACAGCACCGGCCGCCAGTGGGCCAGTTCGGGCCGCTCCTCGATGAACGCGAAGACCCGGTCGTACTGGTCGAAGATGTCGAAGTGGCCGCGGCTGGCGGTGGAGAGGATGCTGCCCTGCCGCCGCTGCCGGTAGTGCACACAGACCCGGTCCAGGGTCGCGATCGTCCCGGCGGTCATCAGGACCGGGTAGGTCCAGGGGGTGTCCTCGTAGTAGCCGGGCGGGAAGGTGAAGCCGTGTTCCGCCACGAACTCCCGCCGGTACGCCTTGTTCCAGGCCACCATGAGGACGCGGAGGAGGCCCGGCCGGTCCTCCAGACGGAAGGGCGCCGGGCCCTGCTCGGTCAGGTGCGGCGCGGCCCTGTTGCGTTCCGCACGGCCCGTCCAGAAGGTCCGCGCGTAGTCGTGGACCAGCACGTCCGGCTCGCCGGTCTCCTTGAGCCGGCCGGCGATCGCCTGCAGCGCGTCGGGGGTGAGCGTGTCGTCGCTGTCCAGGAAGAGCAGGTAGTCGCCGCGCGCGAGCTCCATCCCGGCGTTGCGGGCACCGCCCAGGCCCTGGTTCGCCGGCAGGTGCACGGGGCGGACCCGCTCGTCGCGGGCCGCGTACTCGTCGATGATCGCGCCGCAGGCGTCCGGTGAACGGTCGTCGACGGCGATCAGTTCCAGATCGGGATACGACTGCGAGAGCACCGAGTCCAGGCACTCGGACAGATACGCCTGGACCTTGTACGCGGGGACAATGACACTGAACCTGGGCAAGGGGGCATCCATCGGTCGGCGCGGGCGTTCTGCCCGGGAACGGCCAATGGAGTGATTCGGTTACGGTTCGCTACGGCATCCGGGTCACGTTCGGTGAACGGCGAAGGGCGAGCCGGTGGCCGGCTCGCCCTTTCCGGTGTGCCTCGGGGGTTATTTGACCGCGCCCGCCATCACTCCCGTGACGAACTGGCGCTGGAACGCGAAGAACACCGCCAGCGGGATCACCATCGAGATGAAGGCGCCGGGCGCGAGCACGTCGACGTTGTTGCCGAACTGGCGGACCTGGGTCTGGAGCGCCACCGTGATCGGCTGGGTGCCCGACTTGGTGAACACCAGCGCGACCAGCATGTCGTTCCACACCCACAGGAACTGGAAGATGCCCAGGCTCGCGATCGCGGGCCCGCCCAGCGGCATCACCACCCGGGTGAACAGGCGCAGTTCACCGGCGCCGTCGAGGCGGGCGGCCTCCAGCAGCTCCCGCGGGATCTCCGCGAAGAAGTTCCGCAGCAGGAACACCGCGAACGGCAGTCCGAAGCCGACATGGAAGAGGACCACCCCGAGGATCGTCCCGAACAGGCCGATCTTGCCGAAGAGTTCGGCGATCGGGATCAGCGCGACCTGGACGGGCACCACCAGCAGGCTGACCACGATCAGGAACCACCAGTCCCGGCCGGGGAACTCCATCCACGCGAACGCGTACCCGGCCAGCGCCCCGATGATCACGACCAGGACGGTCGCGGGGACGGTGATCAGGACCGTGTTCCACAGCGAGTGGGTGATGTCGCCGTTCTCCAGCAGGTTCTGGTAGCTGTCGAAGGTGAGCTGGGACGGCTTGGTGAACACCTGCCACCAGCCGCTCGCGCTCATGTCCTCCGGGGAACGCAGCGAGGAGGCGAGCAGCCCGATCGTCGGAACCAGCCAGAACAGCGCGACGACGATCAGGAAGACCCGGACCAGACCGCCGTTGATCTTCTCCAGCAGCCAGCTCATCGCCGCTCCTCCCGTCGCAGCCGACGCACGTTGAACCACATCACCGGGATGACCAGGAGCAGCAGGAACACCGCGATCGCGCTCGCGATGCCCGGCTGGCCCTCCGAGAAGCCCTTGCGGTACAGCTCCAGGGCGAGCACGTTCGCGTCGTCCTGCGAGGAGCCCGGCGCGATGATGTACACGAGGTCGAAGACCTTCAGCACGTTGATCATCAGGGTCACGGTGACCACCGCGAGGACCGGTGCGAGGAGCGGCACGGTGACCTTGCGGAACACCTGCCACTCGGTCGCCCCGTCGACCCGCGCCGCTTCGAGCAGCTCCCGGGGCACGCCCGCGAGCCCGGCCGCGATCAGCACCATCGCGAAGCCCGCCCACATCCAGATGTACGACCCGATGATGGCGGGCGTGACCAGGGACGGGCCGAGCCAGTCGACCCCGTTGTAGGGCTGCTTGAAGTTGCTCGCGGGCAGCCGCAGCAGGGCTCCGTCGGCGGTGGCGGGCAGCGTGAAGGTGCCGTCGGCGGCGGCCTTGGCCGAGGCCACCACCTTGCCGTCCTTCACCGCCTCGACCCGCATCCCGTCGTAGCCGAGCTCGGACGGGTCGGGGGCGCCGAGCCGGCCGACGCCCTTGCCGCGGGTGAAGTCCTGCCAGGTGGTGCCGGTGATCTTCCCGGGATCGGACTTCGCCGCCGCGGCCTTCTTCGCGCCGTCGGGCATCTGGTCGGGGGCGACGCCGACCAGGGGCAGGGTGACGGCCTGTCCGGTGTGGACGGCCCCCGTGGTGACGAAGCCGCCCTGGTCCGGCTTGAGCGGCGACTCCCGGCCCGGGTGGGCGTTCGGGAACGCCGAGGACTGGGCGAAGGTGTCGTGGACGCCGACCCAGACCGCGTTGGCGACGCCCTTGTCCGGGTCCTGGTCGTAGACGAGCCGGAAGATGATCCCGGCGGCCAGCATCGAGATCGCCATCGGCATGAAGACGACCAGCTTGAACGCCGTGCCCCAGCGGATCTTCTCGGTCAGCACCGCGAAGATCAGACCGAGGGCGGTGGAGACCGTCGGCGCGAACACCACCCAGATGATGTTGTTCTTCAGGGCGGTGCGGATGCCGTCGTCCGTGAAGATCGCCCTGTAGTTGTCGAAGCCGGCGAATCCGTCGCCGTTGGCGTTGTAGAAGCTGCGGATCAGCGAGTACCCGATCGGGTAGACCACGAGCGCGCCGAGCAGCACCAGGGCGGGGAGCAGGAAGAGGACCGCCACCGTCCTGCGGGTGCCGGTCACGCTCTTGCGGCGGCCCGGTGGGGCGGGGGCCGTCGTAGCGGGTGCGGCCATCGCCGGGTCAGCTTCCGCTGCCGTAGGCGGCCGCTGCGTCCTTCTCCAGCTTCGCCTGGGTGCCCGCGACGTCCTTCGGGTTCTTCAGGAAGTCCTGGAGGTCCTTCCACTCGCCCTTGCCCGGGGTGCCGCCGAACGCCTGCGGGGCCTGGTCGGACATGTCGAAGCGGAAGTCGTCACCGGACGCGATCAGGGCCTTGGCGATGGTGCGCTGCACCTCGTTCGGGTACGCCGAGTTCGGCACGCTCTTGTTCGGGGAGAGATATCCGCCGAGCTTCGCCTGGATCGTCGCCGCGTCCGGGGAGGCCAGGAAGGCCGCCAGGGCCTGGGCCCCCTTGGAGTCCTTGAAGATGACGGCCGCGTCACCGCCGGAGACCACGGGTGCGGCGGAGCCGACCGCCGGGAACGGGAACACCTTGGCGCCCGTGCCCACCTTCGCCTTGGTCTCACCGATGTTGACCTGCACGAAGTCACCCTCGTAGACCATCCCGGCCTTCGGCTGGTCGCCGCCGGTGAAGGTCTGGGTGACCGAGGCCGGGAACTCCGTCTGCAGCGCGCCGTCCGCGCCGCCGGCGACATACCCCTTCTTGCCCCAGACCTGGGCGAGCGTGGTCAGGGCCTGCTTCACCGACGGGTCGGTCCACTTGATCTTGTGCTGGGCGAGCTGGTCGTACTTCTCCGGGCCCGCCTGGGAGAGGTAGACGTTCTCGAACCAGTCGGTCAGCGTCCAGCCGTCGGCGCCGCCGACCGAGAACGGCGTGACGCCCGAGTCGTACACCGTCTGCGCGGTCGTCAGCAGGTCCTGCCAGGTCTTGGGTTCCTTGGCGCCCGCGTTTTCGAAGACCGTGGTGTTGTACCAGATCAGCGACTTGTTGGCGGCCTTGTAGTAGACGCCGTACTGCTTGCCGCCGACCTTGCCGATGTCCTGCCAGCCCTGCGAGTAGTTCTTCTGCACTTCCTTGAGCGCGTCCGCGCCGAGCGGCTTCGCCCAGCCCTTCTGCACGGCCTGTTTGATCGCCCCGGGCTGCGGCAGCAGCGCGATGTCCGGCGGCTGACCGCCCGCGATCTTCGAGCCGAGGAAGTTGATGATCGGGTCCTGGGCGGGCACGAAGGTGACCTTCGCGCCGGTGCGCTTCTCGAACTCCGCCAGCACCTGCTTGAAGTTCTTCTGCTCCTGCCCGGTCCAGACGGCGGCCACCTCCAGCGTGGTGCCGTCCAGTTTCGGCAGGGTGAGGGTGGAACCGGACGTACTGGCGCTGCTCTCCGAGCCGTTGTCGTCCTTCTTGCCGTCGTCGCTGCCTCCGCACGCGGTGAGCACGAGGGCTCCCGCCAGGAGTGCGGCGACCGCGGTGACGGCCCTGCCGGTCCCGATGGTGTTGCTCATGGCGCGCATCACTTCCCCGTTCGTCGTTCCTCGTTGAACGTCAGAACTCTGTCCCGTGCGCTCCGGTGTACGCGGGGGCCGCCCGTGCGGCAAGGGTGCCTACAGGTGAGGGCCGGGGATCGTGATCGCCTCGTGATCAGTGGGCCCCCGGGGAGGCCTTCGCCACGGGCTTTTGCCACGGGCCTTCGCCACGGGCCTTTGCTCCGCGGATGCCTCGCTCCGCGTGCCCCGCTCCGTGCCTTCGCTACAGGAGCGAGGGCACCTCCGCCGCCGAGACCTCTCTGGCCGCTCTCTCCACCGCGCTCGCCAGCAGGGCCAGGTCCGTCGGGCCGTTGCCCAGTTCCCGGACCGGGCGGCGGGTCGGGGGGTCGCCCATGCGAGGCCAGTCGAGGGGGACGACCGTGGGGCGCTGGGTCGCCGTGCGGGGGATGCGGCCGGTGACGCGGCCCGCCTGGAACGCCGTGACCCGGCCGTCCGGTGTGGTCAGGCGGCCGCGGCCCGGGGCAGGTTCGTCGGGTCCCGCGGCCGGTGGGTCCAGGGTGACGCGCAGGGTGGCCCGCCGGGCGGGTTCCGTCTCCGCCGTACGGCCGCCCGCACCGGCCGCCGCGATCAGGTGGACGCCGAGCCGGCCGCCCTCCTTCGCCACCGCCTCCAGCGCCCGCATCACGGAACCGGCGGCCGGCCGGCCCGGTGAGCCGAGGGCGGGGGAGACCAGGGCGTCCAGATCGTCGACCACCACGACCAGGCGCGGCAACGGCGGTGGCGCCTCGGTGCGTTGACGGGCCGCGGCCCCTGCCGACGGGCGCAGCCGGATCGTGGAGCTGGGCGGTGCCTCTATGTCGGCGGCGCCCGACGCGGCGGGGCGGCCGCGCTGGGCGACGATACGGCCCGAGATCTCCCGCTGGGCGTGCCAGTCGGTGAAGTCGGAGCGGCCGAGGAGTTCGGCCCGCCGTTTCAGTTCGGCACTCAGCGACTGTGCCAACTCCCGCATCCGGACCGGGTCGTTGACGCAGAGGTAGGTGGTCACATGCGGTATGTCGGTGCACACCCGCAGGCCCTCGCCGAGCCCCGCGCCGGCGCCGGTGCCGACGCCGTCGCGGCCGTCGATCAGGACGATCCCCAGCCGGTCGGGGCGCTCGGCGGCGGCCAGCGAGGCGACCGCCGCCCGCAGCAGCTCCGTACGGCCGCTGCCGGACGGCCCCTCGACCAGCAGGTGCGGTCCCTCGGCCACCAGGTCGGCGCCGAGCGGGCCGCGCGGTCCGGCTCCCAGGACGGCCCGGGCCCGGCCGCCCAGCGACTCCGTGTCGTCGGCCGCGTCCGCCCAACGGGCCATCAGCGACGCCGGGGTGGCCCGCGCCAGCCCCAACTCGTCCAGCAGCCGGGCGGACTGGGGCAGCGGGGCGGCCACCCGGGTGTGCCGGTCTTCTGCCGGGCCGTCGGGGCGGAGCGGGGCCAGCGCCCGCGCGAACCGCTCGGCCCAGGCGGGGGAGACCGCGTCCACCGCGGCCAGGGTGCCGGGGCCGAGAGGCCCGGCCGCGTCGGTGCGGGCCACCCGCAGCAGATGCAGTGCTGTCGCCACGTCCCCGCTGAGCAAGGCCACGGCACCGCACTCCCGGAACGTCGGCGTGACCGCGCACGCCGCCTGGTAGGTCTGGTCGACCGGCGAGGTGGGCGAGGTGGGCGCCGTCTCCGCCAGGCAGATCACATGCACTCCGGCGCGCGGTCCGGCGACCGTCAGCCGCGCCACCGCGTCACGCAGCGCGGAGCCGCCGGGATCGCCGTCCACGACGACGACCGTGTAGGGCCCCGGGAAACCCCTGCCGCGGTCGCCGGCGCCGAGGTCGTCGCGGGCCCAGGAGGGGCGGTGGGCGTCCTCGGCGGGCGCGGTGTCCGTGGCCGTACCGGCCAGGTCGGGGCGGTCGGACGGGGTGGCCGGCCGACGGGGCGCGGACAGGTCCTCCACCCTGCGGAGCAGTTCCTCCACGCGGGCGGCGGCCTGTTCGCGGTCGTAGGCGAGCAGGAGGCGACAGTCCTGGCCGTGCCCGGGACGCACGTGCGGGAGCCAGCCGAGCCAGGACCACTCGGCCGTGCGCTCCTCCAGGGGGCGGGCCCGGTCCGCGCTGATCAGCACGATCTCCAGCAGGTCGGGGGAGTGCAGCGCGGCGAGCTGGGCCAGTGCCGCGCGGGCGAGGCCGGCGAGGCGGGTGCGCGGGCCGGCGAGACCGAGGGCGCCGGCCTCGCGCAGGTCGGCGGTGACCGGCACGGCGGGGAGCAGCCCCTGGCCCCCGGGCGCCGCGCGGTCCGCGGTGCCGAGCCGGACCGTGAGCGTCTCCGGGTGTCCGGGGCCGCGCTCCCAGAGACGGGGGCCGGGGCCGAGCGCGGTCAGCAGCAGGGCGGCGGGGTCCGGCCAGGTCTCGGGCTGGGCCGGGACATCGGCCGGCGCCGTGCCGCCGGCCCCGGTCGCGGGCTCCGCGTCAGCGGCCGGCAGGGGCTCACCGCGCCCGCCGGCCAGCCGCCGCGCCCAGGCTCCGAGCCCGCCGCGCCTGCGGGCGGTCTCGGGGAGGTCGGGGGCGTCGGTGCCGCGGAGGGGGGTGCCTTTGCGTCTCGCGGAGGGGGCGGGCTCGCCGGTGGGGTCGCCGTCCGGGGCGGGACGGTGGTCCGCTGCCACCGGGTGACCGGGGGCGGCGGGACCGCTCCCGCCGCTGCGTGCGCCGGGGCCGCCGAGGGCCCCGGAGCGGCCGCCGTGGGTGTCGCCGGAACGTTGCACGGGGGCGGGCCGGCCCGTGCCGGTGAGGCGTTCCGTGGCGGTGGAGCCCTGTGGGCCGCCGGAGTGCCACGCGGGGGCGGAGCCGCCGCGCGGACCGGACGGTCCACCGTGCTGTCCGGCCGACGAGGTCGGCTCGTGCCGGGCCCCGGCCACCGGAGATCCCTCGTCGGACCGGGCGTCGGCCCGCGGCCCGCCACCCTGAGCGGTCCCGGCCGCCGGAACCCCGCCGCCCCGCTCGGCCTGCGGCGAGCCACCGCCCCGGCTCTCGATGCTCGGCGCCTCCCCCTGCGCGGGTACCACCGGCGGCTCCGCCGGCCCGTGCTCCTGGCCCCCGGCCGCTCCGCCCGAGGCCGCCGCGCCGTAGGCGTGATGGGTGCGGCCCGCGGGGCCGGGGGTGGCCGTGGCCGCCCCGTGCGCGGGGCCCGCCGCACGGCCGGCGCCGGCTGCCGCGGGACCACCGCTGACGTCGTCGTCCGGGTCCGGGTCCGCGAGCAGCACCCGTACGCAGCCCTCCCCGTCCGGTGCCGTGTCCACCCGGGCTCCCGGTCCCCCGGACGGCGTAAGCCGCAGGGCCGATTCCCCGATGCGCAGGAGCGCTCCCGGGGCGAGCCTGACCGGGCGGTCGGTGATCCGGGTGCCGTCCAGTGCCGTGCCGTTGGTGGAGTGCAGGTCGGCGACCGAGACGTGGCCGTCGGCGCCGACCGTGACCGCGCAGTGCAGCCGGGAGACGTCCGGGTCGTCGAGCGGGACGTCGGCGTCGGCGGAGCGGCCGACGGTGATCTGGCCGCCGTGCAGCAGGTGCACCCCGCCCGCGTCCGGACCGGCGATCACATGCAGCTGGGCCGGCGCGTCGTCCAGCTCGGGATGCGGCTCGGGGGCGACGGGCGCGCCCAGGGACAGCACGGCGCCGTCGACCAGCGGGGGCTCGCCCAGGATCCGGCGGCGGGCGTCCAGCCGCTCCGTCCCCGCGTACAGCACGACCGGGGCGCCGCTGGTCTCCCGGCCGCCCGGACCGCCGTCACCGGTGACCGCCGAGGCCAGTGCGGAGGCCACCGCCGCGAGATCCGTGCCCGCGGGCGCCGTCACCAGCACGTCCCGGCTCAGGATCCGGCCCCGCTGCGCGGCAGGGCCCAGCGGGTCTACGACGGTCAGCCGGATCTGCATCGCCGTCAGCGGTCCCTTCTGCGCGGGCGCGGAATTCCCCCCACCGCCACGCGCACGTCGGCCAGTTCTGCTGTCGCACGCATCCTCGCACCTGCCGCTGACAACGCGCCCACGCCCCGATGGTAAGTGATCTTGATTGGTCAGCTCTGCCCCCAAAAGTGCCTGACCGATACCGTGCCGACGATCACTTGAGATCGGTCACGTCCGGACCCGGCAACCGACGGACCGAAGTGAGCGTCTTTCCCTCGAACAAGTGCGGGAACGCCAACGTATGGGCATACGTGCGGAACACCTGCCGGCCGCCTGCCGGGCAGGGGAGAGCAGAGCCGGACGACAGCCGGTGTCGGGGACCACGGCACTACAGTGGGTGGGACACAAGAACCGGACACACCAGCAAGCAGCAGGGAGCGGATGACGTGCGGCCGGTAGGCAGCAAGTACCTCCTGGAGGAGCCGCTCGGACGCGGCGCCACCGGTACCGTCTGGCGTGCCCGCCAGCGGGAGACCGCGGGCGCCGAGGCGGCCGTGCCCGGCCAGCCCGGGGAGACCGTCGCGATCAAGGTCCTCAAGGAAGAGCTCGCGAGCGACCCCGACATCGTGATGCGGTTCCTGCGGGAGCGCTCCGTGCTGCTCCGGCTGACCCACCCGAACATCGTCCGGGTCCGTGACCTGGTCGTCGAGGGCGATCTGCTGGCCCTGGTCATGGACCTCGTCGAGGGCCCCGACCTGCATCGCTACCTGCGCGAGAACGGCCCGTTCTCGCCGGTCGCCGCCGCACTGCTGACCGCCCAGATCGCCGACGCCCTCGCCGCCAGCCACGCCGACGGCGTCGTGCACCGCGACCTGAAGCCCGCCAACGTGCTGCTCCAGCAGTACAACGGCCAGATGCACCCGCTGCTGACCGACTTCGGCATCGCCCGGCTCGCCGACTCCCCGGGGCTGACCCGCACCCACGAGTTCGTCGGCACGCCCGCGTACGTGGCGCCGGAGTCCGCGGAGGGGCGCCCGCAGACCTCGGCCGTCGACATCTACGGCGCCGGCATCCTGCTGTACGAGCTGGTCACCGGCCGCCCGCCGTTCTCCGGCGGCAGCGCCCTCGAAGTCCTCCACCAGCACCTCAGCGCCGAGCCGCGCCGCCCGTCCACCGTTCCCGACCCGCTGTGGACGGTCATAGAGCGCTGCCTGCGCAAGAACCCCGACGACCGGCCCAGCGCCGAGAACCTCGCCCGCGGCCTGCGCGTCGTCGCCGAGGGCGTCGGCGTGCACGCGAACTCCGCGCAGATCGCCGCCGCCGAGGGGGTGGGCGCGCTGCTGGCCCCCGACCCGGCGCCCACCGCCGTACCGGGGTCGGCCGACCCCACGCAGGTGCTGCCGAACACCGGCGCGCCCGCCGGAACGTACGACCCGAACGCGGTGACCAGCTTCCTCCCGCACACCGGCGGCCCGACGGGCGCCGCCGACCCGACCGCCGTGCTGCCGAACACCGGCGCCGCGGACCCGACGGCCGTCATGCCCCCGATGCCCCAGGGGCAGCCCGGCCAGCAGCAGCCGGAGCAGCCGCACCCCTGGCAGACCCAGCTCCGCGCGGCCCGCGACCGCAACGAGCAGACGCAGGTCCAGTACCTCGACCCGAACGAGGACCCGCTGCGCCGCCGTCCGCAGCGCCAGGTGGCCCGGCCGCAGCAGCAGCCGCCCCGCCAGGCCCCGCAGCAGCAGCCGGTACGGCGGCCGCAGCCGCGCGGGCAGCAGGGTGGCGGATACGGCCAGCAGCAGGGCGGGTACGGCCAGCAGCCCGCCGGGTACGGCCATCAGCCGCAGCAGTACGCGCCGCAGCAGCAACCCCAGCGACCGCAGCAGCGCTATGCGCCGCCCCCGGCCGCCCCCGCCGAGCCGCAGCGGGCCGCACGCGAGCCGCGGCAGCGCGGTGCCAACCCGATGAAGATCCCCGGGCTCGGCTGTCTCAAGGGCTGCCTGTTCATGATCGTCGTCCTGTTCGTCGCGGGCTGGCTGATCTGGGACCTGACCCCGCTGCACACATGGGTGGGTGAAGGCAGGGGTTACTGGAGCCAGCTGAAGGACTGGTCGAAGTCGGTCGGTGACTTCTTCGACAGCGTGGGCGGCGGCAAGTGACCGTGAGTTTGGGTATTTGTCGACACCTGGCGGGTGATTTCCGCCTCCCTGGTGAAGGTTGGCTCCTCGGACGCGTACTTTTGTCGGCAACACGCGTCTGTAGGAGCAGCCTTGGCACGGAAGATCGGCAGCCGGTACACCGCCAACCAGATCCTGGGGCGGGGCAGCGCCGGCACGGTGTGGCTGGGCGAGGGGCCGGAAGGGCCCGTCGCCATCAAGCTGCTGCGTGAGGATCTCGCGTCCGACGAGGAGCTGGTGGGCCGCTTCGTACAGGAGCGCACGGCCCTGCTGGGCCTTGAGCACCCCAACGTGGTGTCGGTCCGCGACCTCGTCGTCGACGGCAACGACCTGGCCCTCGTGATGGACCTGGTCCGCGGCACCGACCTGCGCACCCGCCTGGAGCGGGAGCGGCGCCTGGCGCCCGAGGCCGCGGTGGCGATCGTCGCGGACGTCGCGGACGGGCTGGCGGCGGCGCACGCGGCGGGCGTGGTCCACCGGGACGTGAAGCCGGAGAACGTCCTGCTCGACATGCAGGGCCCGCTCGGCCCCGGCGGTGCCCACCCCGCCCTGCTGACCGACTTCGGCGTGGCGAAGCTGATCGACTCCCCGAAGCGGACCCGCGCCACGAAGATCATCGGCACCCCGGACTACCTGGCGCCGGAGATCGTCGAGGGCCTGCCGCCCCGCGCCTCGGTGGACATCTACGCCCTCGCGACGGTCCTGTACGAGCTGCTCGCGGGCTTCACCCCGTTCGGCGGCGGCCACCCCGGGGCGGTCCTGCGCCGGCACGTGACCGAGACCGTCGTGCCCCTGCCCGGCATCCCCGAGGAGCTCTGGCAGCTGCTCGTGCAGTGCCTGGCCAAGGCGCCCGCCTCCCGGCTGCGCGCCTCCGAGCTGGCCGCCCGGCTGCGGGAGCAGCTGCCGACGCTGGCGGGGATGCCGCCGCTGGACGTCGACGAGCCGGACACGGAGGCGTCGGAGGAGGCGGCCGAGGAGACCGCCGCCGCCCCGGCCGCCGAGGAGCAGCGGGTACGGCGCCGGGGAGCCGTCTCCCTGGTGCCGGGCGCCAAGCCGGACTCCAACCGGGACACGCACACGTCGATGCGGGTGCCCGGGCCGGACGAGCTGGCGGGCGGCGCACGGGGCACCGCCAGAGCCCCGAGGGCGTCCGGGGCGCCGAGGCCCGGCTCGGCCCGGCACAAGGCGGCGGCCCGGCGGCGCCGGGTGACGCTGGGCGTGGCCGGGGTCGTACTGGCGGCCGCGGTGGGCGTCGGCACCTGGCTCGCCACCTCCGGCGACGACTCCCCGCCCCAGGACACCCACAGCACGTCGACCCCGTGACCCCGTGACCCCGTGACCGTCCCGGGACCTCCGGGCGCGTGTGGCAGGGGGCGCGGGCCGGAGTACTCCGGGCGCCCGTCGGGGCGCCCGGTTCCGTGTGGCAGGCATCGTTTTTCGTCCGCTCCTCGCCTCGCCGGGTCGGGCGGGGCGAGGCAGGGCGGCGGTGGGCGGGCGCTGTGTGCCTGGCGGAGCCGTTACGCTGGGAGGCGTGGCAGTCGTCGATGTATCCGAAGAGCTCAAGTCCCTCTCCTCGACCATGGAGTCGATCGAGGCCGTTCTGGACCTCGACAAGCTGAGGGCAGACATCGCCGTGCTCGAGGAGCAGGCGGCCGCGCCGTCCCTGTGGGACAACCCGGACGAGGCGCAGAAGATCACCAGCAAGCTCTCCCACCTCCAGGCCGAGGTCAGGAAGGCGGAGGCGCTGCGCGGGCGGATCGACGATCTCGCGGTGCTCTTCGAGATGGCCGAGGAGGAGGACGACCCGGACACCCGCGCCGAGGCCGACTCCGAGCTCGCCGCCGTCCGGAAGGCGCTCGACGAGATGGAAGTGCGGACGCTGCTCAGCGGGGAGTACGACTCCCGCGAGGCGCTCGTGAACATCCGTGCGGAAGCGGGTGGCGTCGACGCCGCGGACTTCGCCGAGAAGCTGCAGCGGATGTACCTGCGCTGGGCGGAGCAGAAGGGCTACAAGACCGAGGTCTACGAGACGTCGTACGCGGAAGAGGCCGGCATCAAGTCGACCACCTTCGCCGTGCAGGTGCCGTACGCCTACGGGACGCTCTCGGTCGAGCAGGGCACCCACCGCCTGGTGCGGATCTCGCCCTACGACAACCAGGGGCGCCGTCAGACTTCCTTCGCGGGCGTGGAAGTCCTCCCCGTCGTCGAGACGACCGACCACATCGAGATCGACGAGTCCGAGCTGCGGGTGGACGTGTACCGGTCCTCCGGGCCCGGCGGGCAGGGCGTCAACACCACCGACTCCGCGGTACGCCTCACGCACATCCCCACCGGCATCGTCGTCTCCTGCCAGAACGAGCGGTCGCAGATCCAGAACAAGGCGACCGCGATGAACGTCCTCCAGGCCAAGCTTCTGGAGCGGCGCAGGCAGGAGGAACAGGCCAAGATGGACGCCCTCAAGGGCGACGGAGGCAACTCCTGGGGCAACCAGATGCGTTCGTATGTCCTGCACCCGTACCAGATGGTCAAGGACCTGCGTACGGAGTTCGAGGTCGGCAACCCCGAGGCCGTCTTCAACGGCGAGATCGACGGCTTCCTGGAGGCCGGAATTCGCTGGCGCAAGCAGCAGGAGAAGTAACTTTGTCGACTTGCCCATGGCGAGTCGGCCGATTCGACAACTGCCGTCCCAGGGACGGCAGTTGTCATATATCCGGGCCGTGCCAGGGGTGTCGCCAAGATTTACATCACACTCACAGGCTTCAACTCCCCGCATTCGGCGCGCAACTGGACATCGCGCCCGCAACGGCCTTGACGTTGCTTTGAAAAATGGGAAGGGTGAAGCGTGGCATGCGTATCTCTGGGGCGCATGAGAACCGGGGGGCTTGCGCATCCGTAGCTACCTCCGTAGAGCACAGCCCCAGCGCGGCCAACCTGACATTCAGCTACTGGGGGTAGCAACCAGATGACCAAGAAGACACGGATCCGGGTCGCGCGGATAGCCGCCTGCGCCGTGATCGCCGCCGGCGCCTCGCTGACCGCGGCCGGCGCGGCCTCCGCCCTCTCCATCGGCGTCGAGGCCAACCAGGACGGCATTACCGCCACCGTCAACACCGCCGACGACCCGACCGAGATCCCGACCGGCCCGGCCACCAGCGAGCCGCCCACGAGTGAGCCGCCCACGAGTGAGCCGCCCACCAGCGAGCCGCCCGTGAGCGAGCCCCCGTCCGAGTCCTCCGGGCCCTCGGACGAGCCCACCCAGCCCACCGACGAGCCCACCGAGCCGACGGAGGAGCCGAGCGACAACCCGACCGACGGCAGCGGCACGGGCAGCAACGGCGGCGGCAACAACACCGGCACCGACGGCAACTCCGGCACCTCCGCTCAGGAGGAGGGCTCCTCCTCCCTGACCGACACCGGTTCGGACACCACGAACACCCAGGCCCAGGGTGGCGGCGACCAGCTCGCCGAGACCGGTGCCGCGCAGACCGGCTTCCTGATCGCCGGTGCCGCCACGATGATCGCCGGCGGTATCGGCTTCCGTATCCTGCCGCGCCTCATGGGCGGCCGCGGCGGCGCCGCGGCCTGACGGTAGCCGGGCGCTCACGGAGCGCACGTCACGTACGGCGAAGGGCCCGGAGCGGTTGCTCCGGGCCCTTCGATCGCCTGCCTGTCGTGCGTTTCGCGGGGCGCTGTGGTGCGCCTTGCCGCGCGCGGCGTCGTGATGTCCGCTACGCGGTCTGGTGCGCGAGCAGTGCCACCGCGGCGATCAGCACCGCCAGCAGCCCGATCAGCGCCATCGGGTTCAGTCCGCCCAGGAAGTTCTCCTGCTGCAGGCGCTGGCGGTTGGCGCGGCACACGGGGCACCGGCCTTCGCTCACGGGCGCCGCGCAGTTCGCGCACACCAACCGGTCGTACGTCATGCGCTCGCCCTCCTTGCACCGGCCATTACCTACACAACGCTCAGCGGAACGAGAACGTTCCCCCTCCACTGTGCCAGGTTCCTCCGGAAAGGGCGCGGCCGTCCGCGGACCTCGCCCCGGCGTTCCGGAAAGATTGCCCCGGAACAAAACCGCACAAGCCTCACCCAACCGTGACCGGAGCCTGCGCTTCCTCACCCGACTCGCGTATGGTCACGCTCATCTACCCCCGGCGACCCGTGGTGCATCCGTGATCCGATTCGACAATGTCTCCAAGGTCTACCCCAAGCAGACCCGCCCCGCACTCAGGGAAGTGTCCCTGGAAGTGGAGAAGGGCGAGTTCGTGTTCCTCGTGGGGTCCTCCGGCTCCGGAAAGTCCACCTTCCTGCGGCTGATCCTCCGCGAGGAGCGATGCAGCCACGGCCAGGTGCACGTGCTGGGCAAGGACCTCGCCCGTCTCTCCAACTGGAAGGTGCCGCAGATGCGCCGCCAGCTCGGGACGGTCTTCCAGGACTTCCGCCTGCTGCCCAACAAGACGGTCGCCGAGAACGTGGCCTTCGCCCAGGAGGTGATCGGCAAGTCCAAGGGCGAGATCCGCAAGTCCGTGCCCCAGGTGCTCGACCTCGTCGGGCTCGGCGGCAAGGAGGACCGGATGCCCGGCGAGCTGTCCGGTGGTGAGCAGCAGCGCGTGGCCATCGCGCGCGCCTTCGTGAACCGTCCCAAGCTGCTGATCGCGGACGAGCCCACCGGTAACCTCGACCCGCAGACTTCGGTCGGCATCATGAAGCTGCTCGACCGCATCAACCGCACCGGCACCACCGTGGTGATGGCCACCCACGACCAGAACATCGTGGACCAGATGCGCAAGCGCGTCATCGAGCTGGAGAAGGGCCTCCTCGTCCGCGACCAGGCCCGCGGCGTCTACGGCTACCAGCACTGACCGCCCCCGACCCCGCAGACGTCCACGGAAAGGCATAACCCGACGCCATGCGCGCCCAGTTCGTACTGTCGGAGATCGGTGTCGGTCTCCGCCGCAATCTGACGATGACCTTCGCGGTCGTCGTCTCGGTCGCCCTGTCCCTGGCGCTCTTCGGTGGCTCGCTCCTGATGAGCGACCAGGTCAACACCATGAAGGGCTACTGGTACGACAAGGTCAACGTCTCGATCTTCCTCTGCAACAAGAGCGACGCCGAGTCCGACCCCAACTGCGCCAAGGGCGCGGTCACCGACGACCAGAGGAAGCAGATCCAGGCGGACCTCGGCAAGATGTCGGTGGTCGAGAAGGTCACCTACGAGTCGCAGGACCAGGCGTACAAGCACTACAAGGAGCAGTTCGGCGACTCTCCGCTGGCCGACTCCCTCACGCCGGACCAGATGCAGGAGTCGTACCGGATCAAGCTGAAGGACCCGCAGAAGTACCAGGTGGTCGCGACGGCGTTCGACGGCCGTGACGGCGTCCAGTCCGTCCAGGACCAGAAGGGCATCCTGGACAACCTCTTCGGCCTGCTCAACGGCATGAACTGGGCGGCCCGCATGGTCATGGCCCTGATGCTGGTGGTCGCCCTGATGCTGATCGTCAACACGGTGCGCGTCTCCGCGTTCAGCCGTAGGCGCGAGACCGGCATCATGCGCCTGGTCGGCGCCTCCGGCTTCTACATCCAGGCCCCGTTCATCGCGGAGGCCGCCGTCGCCGGCCTGATCGGCGGCACGGTCGCCTGCGGATTCCTGGTGGTCGCCCGCTACTTCATCATCGACCACGGCCTGGCCCTCTCCCAGAAGCTGAATCTGATCAACTTCATCGGCTGGGACGCGGTGTTGACCAAGCTCCCGCTCATCCTCGCAACAAGCCTTCTGATGCCCGCGCTTGCGGCGTTCTTCGCGTTGCGCAAGTACCTGAAGGTGTGACGCATGCCAAGAGGGTCGTACGGGCAAGCGTCCGTGCGGCCCTCTCGGCTTGTCCTAGACTCACCGGCATGTCAGGCCGAGAGCTGTTCTGCCAGCCCCGCCGGGTTCGCCGGGTGGCGGCTCTGACGTTGGTGTTCGCAGGGCTGCTGGTGACCGGGGCGGCCACCGGGGCGTTTCCCGATCCGGGCCAGGCCGAGCGGAAGACGCCGGGCGGAACCGCTCGCCCGGCCGCCGGCCACGACGATGTCGCGAAGGCCGCCGCCGAGGCGATGGCCGACGGCAAGTCGCCCATGGAGGCGGCGGAGCGGGCCGTGAGCCGCAGCGGGGACCGGTGGGCCGCGGTCTACTCCGAGGGTGAGTACCAGGAGTTCGAGGAAGCGCTCGACGGGCAGTACACCGGCGTCGGGCTGTGGGCCCGGCGGGAGCGGGACGGCCGGATCGAGGTGACCAAGGTGCAGGCCGGGTCGCCCGCCGCCACCGCCGGTATCAGGAAGGGCGACCGGCTGCGCAGGGTCGACGGGTCGGACGTCGACGGGCGGCCCGTCACCGACGTCGTCTCGTTACTGCGCGGCGACGCCACCGACGCCCGCGTCGGTACGACCGTCACGCTCGGCCTGGAACGCGGCACGCACGCGTGGACCGAGACCCTGCGCCGGGCACTGCTGTCCACCGACTCGGTGACCGTCCGCAAGCTGTCCGCCGGGATCACCGTCATCAGGATCTCCGCCTTCACCAAGGGCTCCGGGGAACTCGTGCGGGAGGCCGTCCGGCAGGCTCCCGCCGGCGCCGGGATCGTCCTCGACCTGCGCGGCAACTCCGGCGGCCTGGTCAGCGAGGCCGTCACCGCCGCCTCCGCCTTCCTCGACGGCGGCCTGGTCGCCACCTACGACGTGGACGGCTCGCAGCGCGCCCTGCACGCCGACGCCGGCGGCGACACCGCGAGACCCCTGGTCGCACTGGTCGACGGCGGCACGATGAGCGCGGCCGAGATGCTCACCGGCGCCCTCCAGGACCGCGGCCGCGCGGTCGTCCTCGGCTCCCGCACCTTCGGCAAGGGCTCCGTCCAGATGCCCACCCGGCTCCCCGACGGCTCGGTCGCCGAACTCACCGTCGGCCACTACCGGACCCCCTGCGGCCACACCGTCGACGGCCGGGGCATCACCCCCGACCTGGAGGTGTCCAGCGGGGCGCTGGAGCGGGCTGAGACGGTCCTCAGCGGCCTCGGCGACCCGTCGTAGCCAAATCCGCTTCCCTCGCACCCCCTCCGTGGTGCGAAAATGGAGAGCACTATGGCCAAGGGAATGTACGTACCGAAAGAGTCCCAGCAGAAGCAGCAGGGGACGGCCGCCAAAGCCAGGGACGGCGAGAAGGGCGGCAAGCGCAAGATCGTCGCGCAGAACAAGAAGGCGCGGCACGACTACGCGATCATCGACACCTACGAGGCCGGCATCGTGCTGTCCGGCACCGAGGTGAAGTCGCTGCGTCAGGGCCGCACCTCGCTGACCGACGGCTTCGTGCAGATCGACGGGAACGAGGCGTGGCTGCACAACGCCCACATCCCCGAGTACAGCCAGGGCACCTGGACCAACCACTCGGTGCGCCGCAAGCGCAAGCTGCTGCTGCACCGGGAGGAGATCGACAAGCTGGAGTCCAAGTCCCAGGAGACGGGCCACACGATCGTGCCGCTCGCCATCTACTTCAAGGACGGCCGGGCCAAGGCGGAGATCGCGCTCGCCCGGGGCAAGAAGGAGTACGACAAGCGGCAGACCCTGCGCGCGCAGCAGGACCGGCGGGAGTCGGACCGGGCGATCGCGGCGGCGAAGCGGAAGCAGCGGGGCGCGTAGGGCGGGACACCGCCGGAATACGGTGGCCACGTCGCTCGTTGTTCACGTACGATGGCACTGCACCTCACAGCAGGTGCGCACCCTCCTCGGAGGGGTTTGAAAACACAACATGGGGATGATCGGTTTCGACAGCGGCTGTCGAAGCAGGGGAAGCGTGTCGAGGAAGCGACAATGATCTCGTTAACCATATGTCGCAACCAATAATCGCCACTTCCAAGAGCGATTCCCGCGCCTTCGCCCTCGCTGCCTAATAAGCAGTGAGTGAAGGCCCTAACGGGTGTCAGACCGGGGATGTTCCCGACCCGGACCCTGGCATAATCTAGGGGACTAAACCATTCGGCCCGGTCACGGGGGCGAATGGGAAATCAAACAGTGACTGGGCCCGTCGGCGACTTGTTCGCGTGATTGCCGGGGCCGAGAAAATCACAGCGAACTGCACACGGAGAAGCCCTGATTCTGCACCGTTGGACGCGGGTTCGATTCCCGCCATCTCCACCAGTGCAGGCTTCGGTCTGCACAGGTCAACCCCTGTTGAACGGCGCCTTCCTTCGGGAAGGCGCCGTTTTTTTTCGTGTCCTCAAGCCCGTCGGGGTGCGGTGCTCGTGCGGTTCGTCAGCCGGGGGGCGAGCAGGGTCGCATCCGGTACGTCCGGGTCGCCGTCGAGCTTGCGCATGAGTAACTCCGTCGCCCGTTCGCCCAGTTCGGCGGTGGGCAGGGTGACCGAGGTGACCGGGACACGGAGCCCGGCGGCGAGTTCGTCCGGGCAGATCGCGGTGACCGACAGATCGGCGGGGACCCGCAGGCCCAGCTGCTCGAAGGCGTCGATCAGCGGCTCCAGCACCGCCTCGTTGTGGACGACGACCCCCGTCAGCGCCGGCTCTTCCCGCAGCAGCCGCTCGGCGACCCGCCGGGCCGCCCCCGGCGTGGCCTCGCAGGGGTGGACGCGGGACGTCATCCCGTTGCGGTCGGCGGCGGCCGTGAAGCCCTGGACCACCCGCTGGGCGAACGCCGTCTCCCGGACGTACACCTCGGGCGGCGAGCCGACCAGCGCCACCACCCGGTGGCCGAGTCCCGCCAGCCGTTCCACGCACCGCTCACCGGCCGCCCGGAAGTCCAGGTCGACGCAGGTCAGCCCCTCGGCGGCGGCCGGGAAGCCGATCAGCACCGACGGCCGCTCCAGCTCGCGCAGCAGCGGCAGCCGGGAGTCGTGCAGCTGGACGTCCATCACGATCAGCGCGTCCACCAGGGCCGTGTCGGCGACCCGGCGCAGCCCCTCCTCGCCCTCCTCCTGGGTCAGGAGCAGCACGTCGTGGTCGTAGCGGCGGGCCGTCGTCACCACCGGCACCGCGAACTGCATGACGACCGGGACGTGGATGCCGGTACGCAGCGGGATCACCAGGGCCAGCACGTTGGAGCGGCTGCTGGCCAGGGCGCGGGCGCCGGCGTGCGGGCGGTAGCCCAGCTCGTGGATGGACGCCTCGATCCGGCGCCGGGTCTCCTCCGAGATCGGGCGCTTGCCGCTGAGCGCGTAGGACACCGTGCTGGGGGAGACACCGGCGTGCCGGGCCACGTCGGTGATCTTCACCATCGGCCCAGCTCCAGGGAGAGGAACCCGGTGCCGGCCGCCGCCCGCGCCGTCCGCTCCCCGGCCGCCAGCTGCCACGCCGCCGCCGGATCGCCGCACGAGGCCCGAAGGGTGTCCCCCTCGCGGACGACCGTGAAGACGACGTCCCCGACCGGGACCGTGACCCGCGCGCCGCGCGCCAGGCCGTACGCCCGCAGCGTGACCCCGTCCGCATGGTCGTAGTCCGGACGGTCCGCCACCGCGCCGACCGGGATCACCGCCCCCGGCCGCACCAGCAGCGGCACGCTCAGGAAGCCGTGCCGTTCACGCACCCAGCGCGGACCGGACACCGTCTCCCCGGTCGAAAAGCTCGTCCAGTCCCCCTCGGGAACGTAGTACGCGACCTCCCCCTCGTCGCTGAACACCGGCGCCACGAGCAGATCCGGGCCCAGCATGTACTGCCGTTCCAGATGGGCGCACCCGGGATCGTCCGGGAACTCCAGGACCATCGCCCGCATCATCGGCACACCCTCGGCGGCGGCGGTGCGCGCGGCCCCGTACAGGTAGGGCATCAGGCTCAGCTTCAGCCGGGTGAAGTGCCGCAGCACGTCGACCGACTCCTCGTCGAAGAGCCAGGGGACGCGGTAGGAGGAGCTGCCGTGCAGCCGGCTGTGGGAGGAGAGCAGCCCGAAGGCCAGCCAGCGCTTGAACAGGGCCGGCGAGGGAGTGCCCTCGAAGCCGCCGATGTCATGGCTCCAGTAGCCGAACCCGGACAGGCCGAGCGAGAGCCCGCCGCGCAGCGACTCGGCCATCGACTCGTAGGTGGCTTCGCAGTCGCCGCCCCAGTGCACGGGGAACTGCTGGCTCCCGGCCGTCGCCGACCGCGCGAAGACCACCGCCTCCCCCTCGCCCCGGTGCTTGCGCAGCACCTCGAAGACGGTGCGGTTGTAGAGGTGGGTGTAGTAGTTGTGCATCCGCTCCGGGTCCGAGCCGTCGGACCAGGCCACGTCCACCGGCACCCGCTCCCCGAAGTCGGTCTTGAAGCAGTCGACGCCCTGGTCGAGCACGGCCTCCAGCTTGGCCGCGTACCAGTCGCGGGCCGCCGCCGACGTGAAGTCCACCAGCGCCATCCCCGGCTGCCACAGATCCCACTGCCACACGCTCCCGTCCGGCCGCCGCAGCAGGTGTCCCAGCTCCCTGCCCTCGGCGAACAGCGGCGAGCGCTGCGCGATGTACGGATTGATCCACACGCACACCCGCAGCCCCCGCTCGTGCAGCCGCGTCAGCATCCCCTCCGGGTCCGGGAAGACCCGCGGGTCCCACCGGAAGTCGCACCAGTTGAACTCCCGCATCCAGAAGCAGTCGAAGTGGAACACGGAGAGCGGGAGTTCTCGCTCCCGCATGCTGTCGATGAAGTACGTCACCGTCTTCTCGTCGTACGACGTGGTGAAGGAGGTGGAGAGCCACAGGCCGAAGGACCAGGCGGGCGGGAGCGCCGGGCGGCCGGTGAGGGCGGTGTACCTGCGCAGGATGTCCTTCGGGGTCGGTCCGTGGATGACGTAGTACGTCAGCTGCTGGGACTCCACGCTGAACTGGACCCGGGACACGGCCTCCGAGCCGACCTCGAAGGACACCTTTCCCGGGTGGTCGACGAAGACGCCGTACCCCGCGTCGGTCAGGTAGAAGGGGGTGTTCTTGTAGGCCTGTTCGGTGGCCGTGCCGCCGTCGGCGTTCCAGACGTCGACGACCTGCCCGTTCTTGACCAGCGGGCCGAAGCGTTCGCCGAGGCCGTACACGGAGGTTCCGACACCGAGGCCGAGCTGCTCGCGCAGGTAGTGGGCGCCGGTCGTGGTGTCCCGCATGATCCCCATGCCCTTGGGGCCGCTGGAGGTGAGGGTGCGGCCCCCGGAGAGGAAGTCGAGCCGCCAGGGCGCGGTCCGGCGCACCCGCAGCGTCAGCGACCCGGAGGTCAGGGTCGCGTACTCGTCGTCGTACGACACCTGCGAGGCGACGTCCGTCCTGCGCAGCTCGAACTGGGGGCCGCGTGGCCGCTCGCCCTCGAAGTGGGTGAAGGTGACGCCGATGACGTCGGGCATCGGGGTGTGCGCGCTGATCGTCACGACCGGTCCCCTCAGCAGGTCGCCGCGGTGCCGGATGGGCTGGGTCGGCGCGTGGATCTCCAGCGCGGAGTCCGCGGCGCTGACGTCGAGGACCTCGACCGGATGGGCCGCGGTGACGCCCTCCCGCAGCAGCCAGTAGCCGTCGGTGAACTTCACTCACGTACCTCCTACTTGACGGCGCCCACGGCGATGCCGCGGGTGAGCGTGTGCTGGAAGACGAGGAAGAAGACGATGGCCGGGAGGACGCCGAGCAGGGCGGCCGCGTTGGTCATCGTGGCGTCCATCAGGCGCTGGCCCTGGAGGACGCCGAGGGCGACGGACACCGTCTGGTTGTCGTTGGAGATCAGCATGACCAGCGGGAGCAGGAACTCGTTCCAGGTCCAGATGAAGAAGAAGACCAGGAGCACGCCGAGGGTCGGACGGCTGACGGGGACGACGATCCGGACCAGGATCTGCCACTTGTTCGCGCCGTCGATCCGGGCCGCCTCTACGATCTCGCGCGGGAACCGGCCGAGGACGGCGGAGAGCAGATACGTGCCGAACGCCGACTGGAGCACCGTGAACACGATGATCACGCTGAGCCTGGTGTCGTACAGACCCGCCTGCTTGCTCAGGTAGTAGAGCGGATAGACCAGCGCCTCCTGCGGCAGCATGTTGGCGAGGACGAAGAAGGCGAGCACCCAGGTGCGGCCCCGGACCCGGCCGATGCCGATCGCGTACGCGTTGAGGAGGGACAGGGCGGTGGCGAGCACGGCGACCGAGCCGCTGATGAGCACCGAGTTCACCAGCTTCCGGCTGTAGTCGACCCGCTGCCAGAAGTCCTCCAGGCCGTCCAGGTAGAGGCCGTGCGGGAGGCTCAGCGGCCCGTTCTGCGCGTACTCCGCCGGGGACTTGACCGCGTTCATCGTCACGATCAGGAACGGGACGATCATGAAGAGCGCGCCGAGGCAGAGGGCGAGGAGGACGGGGTAACGGCGTAGCGCGGTCATTCAGGGCTCTCCGTCCGCGGTGCGGTCCTGCAGCTTCAGACCGGTCAGGGCCAGGGCCAGGATGATCACCGTGAGGACCGTGGAGATCGCCGAGCCGTAGCCGACCTGGGTCTTCTCGAAGAACGTGGTGAAGGAGAAGTAGGAGGGCACGTCGGTGGCGCCGCCCGGGCCGCCCTTGGTCAGCACGTACACCGCGCCGAAGACCTTGAGCGCGGCGATCGTGCACCAGGTCAGGACGACGTACACCTCGGGCCCGAGCTGCGGCAGCGTGATGTGCCCGAAGCGCCGCCACCAGCCGGCGCCGTCCAGCTCGGCCGCCTCGTACAGCTGCGGGTCGACGCGTGCGAGCCCGGCCATGAAGACGACCAGCGGAAAGCCGATCTGCACCCAGACCAGCACGCCCATCACGCTGTAGAGGGCGAGGTCCGGGTCGCCGAGCCAGTCCCGCTGCCAGGAGCCGAGCCCGATCGCCTTCAGCAGGGCGTTGAGGGCGCCGTCGTCCGGGGCCAGGATCCAGCTCCAGACGACGCCGGCCACCGCCACCGGCAGCACCTGGGGGAGGTAGAAGCAGGCGCGCAGGACGGCGGCGGTCCGGGTGCCGAAGTGCTTGCCGACGTAGTCGAACAGGGCGGCGGCCAGGACCAGTCCGAGGGCCGTCGGAAGCAGGGCCATCGCGACGACCATGAAGAGGCTGTGCCGGAAGGACGCCCAGAACTCGGAATCGTGCAGCAGCTCACGGTAGTTGGCGAGCCCCGACCAGTGCGGGCCGCCCACGCCCTGCCAGTCGGTGAAACCCGTGCCCGTGTTCATCAGGAACGGGACGACGACGACCGCGAGGAAGGCGAGGGCGCCGGGGAGGAGGAAGAGGGCGTAGGAGTCCCGGCGCACCCTCACTTGGTGCCCTTGTCGTACGCCGTCTGGAGGTTGCTCAGGTAGGCGTCGGGTTTCTCGCTCCCGGTGATCAGCTTCTGGGTCTCGGAGACGAGGGTGTCGTAGAAGCCGGCGACCGGCCAGTCCGGGTAGAAGGCGAGGCCGTCGCGGCCGGACAGGGTGTTGAAGTCGGCGATGAGCTGCTTGGACCTGGCGTCCGTGATCGCGCTCGGGTCGGCCGCGACCGGGACTCCGCCCTTGTTGCCGAGCAGGTTCTGGATCTTCTTCGACATGGTGATGTCGATGAAGTCGTAGGCGAGATCCTTGTTCTTTGAGTTCTTCGGGACCACCCAGAGGTTTCCGCCGGAGCCGAGGGTGAGGTCCGAGCCGGGCCACAGCAGGCTGCCCCAGTCGAACGAGGCCTCGGACTGGAAGCGGCCGTACCACCAGCTGCCGGAGAACAGGATCGGTGCCTTGCCCTGGATGAAGGAGACCCCGGCCTGCTCGGCGGTGGTACCGCTGGACGTCTTCGCGATGTATCCCTTCTTCACCCAGTCGGCGAAGGTGTCAGCGGCGTACGTCCAGGCGCTGTCATGGAAGTCGACCTTGCCCTGGTACAGCTCGTAGGCGTCGACCCACGAGCGGTCGGCCTTCGACAGGGCCAGCTGGTACAGGTACTGCTGGGCCAGGTACTCGGAGCCCGCGTTGGCGAGCGGGGTGACCTTGTGCGCGGCGAACTCGTCCATCGCCGCCGTCAGGTCGTCGAACGTCTTCGGCTCGGCGATCCCGTACTTCTCGAACAGGTCCTTGTTGTAGTAAACCATCGTGTACTCGGCGTAGTTGGGTACTCCGTACCACTTGCCCGAGCCCATGACGCCGTCGGCGTCGTACTGGCTGGTGGTGCGCACGCCCGCGCTGAGCTTCTTGTCCCAGCCGCGCTTCGTCGCCTCGGCGGTCAGATCGGTGAGGAGTCCCTGCCTGGAGAGGAGTCCCGCCGTCGCGTTGCCCTTGTTGTACTCCATGATGTCGGGGGCGTCGGAGGAGTTCAGGACCATCTGCGCGGTCTTCTGGATCTGCTCGAAGCTCTTCTCCTCGTACTTCACCTTCACGTCCGGGTGGGACGCCTCGAACTCCTTGATGGCCTCGTTCCAGGCGACGCCCATCGCGCTGGTCGGGCCCTCGTAGTGCCACAGCCGCAGGGTCTTCCCGTCGGACGTGCTGCCGCCCGAGCCGCCGCAGGAGGCCAGCAGCAGTGATCCGGAGAGGATCACCGCCGCGGCCGCCGTCCGTCGTCGTGCCGTCGACATCCAGTACCTCCGGGGGAGTCGGATGGATGGTGCTGATCCCGCGTCGAATCGGTTCGATGCGAGACGTCGAAGCGCTTCGACGATGGAAGGTAGGTGCGGGCCGGGTGGTCGTCAATGGGTGCGGCGGGAATTGAGGGAAGCGGTTCGACTCACCGCACCGGCCATGCGGCTGGCCGTGTGGACGAGAAGGGCGGTGACGGCCGCCGAGGCCGGGGCGGCGAAGGCGGCCGTCGGAGAGACGTGTTCCGCCGCCCAGCCGCCGGCCGCCGAGCCGGCCGCGACGCCGGTCAGCAGAGCGGTCACCACCAGGCTCATCCCCTCGTTGAGACGGCCCTCGGGCGTGCGGTCCTGGACCAGGGTCATCGCGGTCACCATGGTCGGCGCGGTCGCCATGCCGGCCACCAGCAGGGCGGCCGCCAGCGCCCAGAGGCTGCCGGCGGTGCGGGCCGCGAGCAGGGGGAGGAACATCAGGGCCGCCATCGACGACAGGCAGACCGGCAGCCGCCGTCCGGCCGGTCCGGTCGGCCTGAGCGCCCCGTACACCAGCCCCGCCGCGCAGGAGCCGGCCGCCTGGAGGGCGAGGACCGCACCGGCCGCCGAACGGTGGCCCTGGGCGTCGGCGTAGGCGATCGTGACGACCTCCATCGAGCCGAACACCGCACCGGTGGCGACGAAGCAGGCCAGGAGGGAGGGGATGAACAGGGGTCCCTTCCCGGCGTGGACGGGCCGGGGCGGTGGTTCGGTGGCCCGCTGGGCGGTGAACAGCAGCATGCCGGACAGCAGCAGGACCGCGCCGGCCAGCGTGCCCGCCTCCGGGAAGAACGTGCCGGTCAGGAAGGCAGCCAGTACCGGCCCGAGCATGAAGCACAGTTCGTCGGCGGCCTGTTCGAAGGAGTTCGCGGTGTGCAGGGCGTCCGGGTCCGACCGCAGCAGGTGGGCCCAGCGGGCGCGGGACATGCCGCCGAGGTTGGGAGTGGTGGCGGTGGCCGCGTAGGCGGCGAACAGGGTCCAGTCCGGGGCGCCGAAGCGGACGCACAGCAGCAGGGCGAGGCTGCCGAGCACCGCGGTGACGGTGGCGGGCAGGGCGACCCGCGCCTGGCCGTACCGGTCGACGAGCCGTGCCACCCACGGCCCGGCCACCCCGGTCGCGGCCAGACCGGTCGCGGTGACGGCGCCGGCGAGGGCGTACGAGCCTCGGGCGCCGGCGATCATCACGACCGCGCTGACGCTGAACATGCCCATGGGCAGCCGGGCCAGCAGATTCCCGGCGGTGAAGGCGCGGGTGCCGGGGAGGGCGAAGAGGCGGCGGTAGGGACCGGGCGGGCGTGAGCGGTTGCGGGTGCCGGTGCGCGGACTGAGGTCGACGGTGACGAGGGTGTCGGCGGTGACGGTGTGGAGGAGGTGCGGGCGGGGCCCCGGGGGAGCCGGTTCGGTCGGATGCGGCATGTCCCTCACCGTCGCGCAGAGCCGATCAAGGGGTCCAACACCTGCTCGGTGCCGATTCACGCACCTGTGTTGTAAGTTCGCGTGATGTCAGCGCCCACCCACATCGATCCCCGGTTGCTGCGGGTCTTCGTCACCGTCGCCGAGGAACTGCACTTCACCCGCGCCGCCACCCGGCTGTACGTCACCCAGCAGGCCCTGAGTCGTGACGTGCGGCGACTGGAGCGGGAGTTGGGTGCCGAGCTGTTCCTGCGCACCACCCGGCAGGTCGCCCTGACCGCCGACGGTGCCCGGCTGCTGCCCTACGCCCGCCGGGCGCTGGCCGCCCAGGACGCGCTGCTCGCCGCGTTCGGGCAGGCACGGCCGCTGCTGGTGGACCTGAACTCGCCCGGTCTGGAGACCGGCCGCCGGGTGCTGTACCGGGCCCGCGAACTCGCTCCCGACGGCGAACTGATGGCCCGCTACGAGAGCGGGCTGACCGGAGCGGCGGCCGACCTCCTCGCCGGGCGGCTCGACGCGTCCTTCGGGCGGTTCGCGGGACTGGATCCGGCGCTGCGCTCCGGGCTCGAACAACAGCCCGTCAGGTTCGAACGCATGGCCGTAATTCTCCCCTCCGATCACCGGCTCGCGGGCCTGGCGGAGGTGCCGCTGGCCGCGCTGGCGGGCGAGACGGTGTACGCCGGCGCGGGGAACGAGCGCACGCTGGAATGGACTGACCTGGCCTTCTGTCTCTTCGAAGGGCGCGATGTCGCGGTCGCGCCGCCGCTGCCGCTGGCCGTCGGCGAGGAGGAGTTCGAGCGCATCATGGCCAAGAACCGGAATCCGATCCTCGCGGTAGTGGGGTTTCCGGCCATACCTGGAACGGTCGCGCGGCCCCTCGTCGATCCCGTCCCTTTGTCGCCGGTGTCGCTCGTGTGGCGAAAGGGGCTGGTCCATCCAGGAGTGGACGCGCTGCGGCGGGCGGCCGCGGAGATCGCCCGCGCGGAGGGCTGGCTTCAGCGGCCGTCCGACGGATGGATTCCAGCCAGTGATCAAGAGGTGATGGACGACCACAAATGACACATCGGAAACACCGCTTCGCCCCGTGCGCTAGCTTCGTGGCCCCGAGCGCGAAGAGCTAGAAGGGGGCGTTCGGATACGGGTGGGGGTCCGGATCCGATGACGTGTGCTCGGGTTCGTCAGCGCGCCCGGAACAGTCCCGTGGGGGGATACGCGCGCGTGAAGAATTGGCGAGAAGAGACCCAACCCGAGTTGCCGCGAGTGGCTCTGGACGCCCGGGATGTGCCGCTGACGGGAGGAGACCCACCGGAGGCGGCACCCCGGCCCGCCGACGGCTCCGGGGCGGCCGGCCCGAGCGAGGCGGCGGGCTTCAGCGGGGCGGCCGGCCTGAGCGAGGCGACCGCGGCGACCGAGGTGCTGCCGGTCGGCGCGCTGCGGGATCCGTGGGGCGTGGTCCCCGCCGACATGTCGCGTGGGGGCCCGGCCGGTGTGCGGGACCCGTTCACCGGCCGGGACCCGTTCACCGGCCGGGGCCCGGACCGGGCGGCGCCCGGCCCGGACGACGTCGGTGTGGTGCGGATACGTCCGACCGGTGCGGCGGAGGCCTCCGACGTGCCGGTCTTCGTCGACGAGTCGGGACGCCGCAGCCGCCGGTTCCGCAGGATCGGGATGGCCGTCGGCCTCGCCTGCGCGGTCTACGCGGTGGTCATCGTCGTCACCCTGCTGTCGGGCAGTTCCGACGCGCCCTGGCTGCCGGTGCCCGGCCAGCACCACGACCGCCCGGCCGGCACGGTCGACGACTCGCCGCGGCCCGCGCGGTCCGTCCCGGCACCGGGGGACGGCGGGCCGGTGGCCGGCCCCGCCGTGAGCGGTGCCGGTGCCACCCCGTCGGGCCGCGTCTCCTCCCCGTCGCCCGGGGCGGGGAAGAAGGGAGCCGGCCGGCCGAGCGTGTCGGCGTCCGCGCGGCCGACGTCGTCCGCCGGGACGACGGGCGCCCCGCCGAAGCCCGCGTCGTCGTCCGTGGCACCCTCGCCGTCCGCCTCCGTACCCGCGTCGCAGTCCCCGGCCCCGCCCGCGTCGTCGGCGCCGCCCTCGCCCAGCGAGTCGGCCGCCCCGACCGGCGGCCCGGTCGCGCAGGGCGCGGCCCCGCGGACCGGCACCTCTCCCGCCCCTGTCCTGTGATGCCGCCCCGCACCCGCGGCCGTACCGGCACCCGTACCCGGTCCGGCGCCGGCACCCGTACCCGCTCCGGCGCCCGCTCCCGTCGTCGCGGGGCCGCCTCCGCACCGCGCGCCGACGGGGCCCGGCGCCGCCGCCTGTCCATGCGCCTGACGCTGCCCGTGCTGGTCCTCGTCGCCGTGATGGCGATGCTGATGCTGCGCGGCTACGTGCACAGCGAGATCCTCGCCGACCACCGCGTCCGCCCCGAGGCCGCCTCCGACCGGGTCCCGGAGAAGATCCTGGACGGCGGCCCGGTCATCGACACCCGGGGCGGCCGTACGACGTCCCTGCGCATCCCCGACCACCGCCTGGTCCTCACCTTCGACGACGGCCCCGATCCGACCTGGACCCCGAAGGTCCTGGACGTCCTGAAGAAGCACCACGTGCACGCCGTCTTCTTCGTCACCGGCACCATGACCTCGCGCTGTCCGCAGCTGGTCCGGCGCATGGTGGCCGAGGGCCACGAGGTCGGCGTGCACACCTTCAGCCACCCCGACCTGACATACCAGTCGGACAGGCGCATCGACTGGGAGCTGTCCCAGACCCAGCTGGCGATCACCGGCGCGGCCGGCATCCGGACGTCCCTGTTCCGGCCGCCGTACTCCTCCTTCGCCGACGCGATGGACAACCGTTCCTGGCCGGTGACGCGCTACATCGGCAGCCGCGGCTACATCACGGTCGTCAACAACACGGACAGCGAGGACTGGCGCAAGCCGGGCGTCGACACCATCGTCCGCAACGCGACCCCGCGCGGCGGCAAGGGCGCCATCGTCCTGATGCACGACTCGGGCGGCGACCGCCACCAGACGGTCCAGGCCCTGGACCGCCTCATACCGCGACTCCAGCGCGGTGGCTACACGTTCGGCAACCTCACCGAGGCCCTGAACGCGCCGAGCGCCCACACCCCGGTCACCGGTCCCGACCTCTGGCAGGGCACGGCATGGATCTCCCTGGTCCAGGCGGCGGACGGCGTCACCGACGTGCTGGTGGCCGGCCTCACGGTGGTCGGCGCGGCGGTGCTGGCCCGGTTCGCCCTGATGCTCTGGCTCTCCTTCGCGCACGCCCGCAGGGTCCGCCGCAAGGGCTTCCGGTGGGGCCGGCCGGTGACGGAGCCGGTCTCCGTCCTGGTCCCCGCCTACAACGAGGCCAAGTGCATCGAGAACACGGTCCGTTCACTGACCGCGAGCGAGCACCCGATCGAGATCCTCGTCGTCGACGACGGTTCGACGGACGGCACGGCGGGAATCGTGGAGGACCTGGGCCTGCCCGACGTCCGGGTGATCCGCCAGGTGAACGCGGGCAAGCCCGCCGCCCTCAACCGGGGCCTGGCCAACGCCCGTCACGACATCGTCGTGATGATGGACGGCGACACGGTCTTCGAACCGGCCACGGTACGGGAGCTGGTCCAGCCCTTCGGTGATCCCGGGGTCGGCGCGGTCGCCGGCAACGCCAAGGTCGGCAACCGGGACTCGCTGATCGGCGCCTGGCAGCACATCGAGTACGTGATGGGCTTCAACCTGGACCGCCGGATGTACGACGTGCTGCGCTGCATGCCGACGATCCCCGGCGCGGTCGGCGCGTTCCGCCGGACCGCCCTGGAACGGGTCGGCGGCATGAGCGACGACACCCTCGCGGAGGACACCGACATCACGATGGCCATCCACCGGGACGGCTGGCGCGTGGTGTACGCCGAGCGGGCCCGGGCCTGGACCGAGGCCCCGGAGTCCGTCTCCCAGCTCTGGTCCCAGCGCTACCGCTGGTCCTACGGCACCATGCAGGCGATCTGGAAACACCGCGGGGCGCTCCTCGACCGGGGACCGTCGGGACGTTTCGGCCGGGTCGGCCTCCCCCTCGTTTCCCTCTTCACGGTGGTGGCCCCGCTCCTCGCCCCGCTGATCGACGCGTTCCTCCTCTACGGCATCGTCTTCGGCCCGACGCAGAAGACCATCGGCGCCTGGCTCGGCGTACTGGCCGTGCAGGCGGTCTGCGCCGCCTACGCCTTCCGCCTGGACCGCGAACGCATGACCCACCTGGTCTCGCTCCCCCTGCAGCAGATCCTCTACCGCCAGCTGATGTACGTCGTACTCCTCCAGTCCTGGATCACGGCCCTCACCGGTGGCCGGCTGCGCTGGCAGAAGCTGCGGCGCACGGGCGTGGTGGAGGCACCGGGCGGCGGCGTCGACCAGGCGAAAGGGAGGCAGCCGGCATGACTCAGGCCGAGACCGCACCCGTCGGAACGCGGACGCCCGGACCGGCCCGGGACCGCTACCTGGACCTGCTCCGCTTTTTCGCCCTGTTCCGCGTGGTGGTCTACCACCTGTTCGGCTGGCCCTGGCTGACCATTCTCTTCCCCTCCATGGGCGTGATGTTCGCGCTGGCGGGCTCGCTGATGGCCCGCAGCCTGAGCCGTCCGGCGGCGAACGTGATCAAGGGCAGGCTCCGCCGGCTCCTGCCGCCGCTGTGGCTTTTCAGCGTGGTCCTGCTGACGCTGCTGCTCTCGGCCGGCTGGCACCCGCTGCGGGACCCCGACGTCGGCGGCGGCTGGGCCGGCTGGGCCCGGCTGGCCCACTACTTCCTCCCGGTCGGCGCCCCGCCGTACCCCGAACACCTGGGCTCGGCCTCGGGGTTGCTGGACGACACCTGGGGGGAACAGGCAGCGGGACCGCTGTGGTACCTGCGCGCCTACCTCTGGTTCGTGCTCCTGTCCCCGCTCCTCCTGCGGGCGTTCCGCAGGGCCCCGCTGCCGACGGTGCTGGCGCCGCTGGCACTGACGGCGGTGGTGGGCACGGGGCTGGTCACGATCCCCGGCGAGACGGGCGACGCGGTGACGGACTTCGCGGTGTTCGGTGGCTGCTGGATCCTCGGCTTCGCCCACCATGAGGGGGTCCTGGCACGCGTCCCGCGCTACGCGGCGGTCTCGCTGTCCTGCCTGCTGATGGCGGCGGGCCTGTGGTGGGCGTCGGGTCACCCGGGCCCCGAGGGCTGGGACCTGAACGACATTCCCCTGGCGCAGGCCTGCTGGTCGTTCGGGGCCGTGGTGGTGCTGCTCCAGTACTCCCCGTCCTGGCGGGAGCTGCCGGGCCGTCTGCGCCGCTGGGACAGACCGATCACCCTCGCCAACAACCGCGCGGTGACGGTCTACCTCTGGCACAACATGCTGATCATGGCGACGTTCCCGCTCCTCGACAGGGCCTACGGCCTGCCGTTCATGCAGTCGGACCGGGCGGCGTCCCTGCTGGACTCGACGTACGGCTTCTGGACGTTCGTGGCGGTCTGGCCCCTGCTGGCGGTGGCGGTCGTGGCCTGCGGATGGGTGGAGGACGTGGCGGCGGGACGGCGGCCGCGGGTGTGGCCGGACGGCGCACGACGCGGACGGTGCCGCCGACGGGCACCCTGACGGTCAGGCCGTCCGTCACGAGGTCCCCCTCGCGTACGCCCCGTCAACAACCCTGTGCACACGTGAAGCTACGGTGCCTGCCCGGTCGAGGCGAAGAGTGCTGTGCGGATCTGTCGTCCCCGCAGGCGGTCCGGGCCGGCGGGCAGGCCTTTGCGGGGGCCAACTCAGGGTCGCGGTGATGTCACGGGACGGCACCAAAGCCGTGATGGGGGCGTTGAGTTGCCTGACTATCATCCGGCATGCGCGTTTCGTGCGGTCGGGGCGCAGCAAATCGCTCTGGTGCGTTCCGGATGGATCCCGATACCGTATTCGCTGCTTCGCAGACCTCAACCGCCCCACCAGGAGCCCACCGTGACCCGCCGTTCCCGCCTGCTCACGACAGCCGCCGCCGGTGTGGCCGCCGCACTGCTCCTTGCCGGGTGCGGCGGGGGCGACGACGACAACGCCAAGTCGAAGGACAAGATCGCGGGAGCGGACACGGGGGCGTCGGCGTCGGCTTCGCCGAGTGCTTCGTCCTCGGCGGCTGAATCGGGGCGGCCGAAGATCACGTTGCCGTCGGACGTCACGGACAACTACGCGGACTGGAAGACGGGCGATGCCACGAAGGACGCGGTTCTTGCAGACACGGCTGCTCGGATCGACGCGACGAACGACGCCATTCTGCGTGGCGACACCGGCGCACCTGGCCTCTCCTTCTACTACCGGGACAAGGCTCTGAGTGATGCCGTTGCGTGGGTGCAGGCGTATCTGGATGCCAACATGTCGTTCACGGGCACTACCCGTTATTACGCACCCAAGGTGACGATGTCCGGCAAGGCGACCGCATCCGTTGTCTATTGCTCGGACGAGAGCAAGGGATTCAACAAGAACCGTAAGACCGGCAAGGTCGACAAGAGTTCGTCGGACCAGAGCCCTTACGTCCTGTACAACACGCGTCTTGAGAAGAACGACAAGGGTGTGTGGCAGACCAGCAATCTGATTTCCAAGCGGGGGGACAAAACATGCAGCGCGTAAGGAGATGGCGGCGGGCTCTCGCGCTCGCCGGGCTGTCCGCCCTGTGCTTCTCGGGCATCCCGGGAACGGCACTGGCCTACGGGCCGGGTGATGGACAGGGGAGTCCTCCCCCGGGGCCCTCTGGGAATTCGGATGGCAAGGGCAACATTTCCGCGACCGCCGGCGCCGTCGTCTACGATCTTTCCAAGAACGGCTCCGGGTCGTCGGTCGGCGCGGTGACATCTACTACGACCTGGACCCCGCCGGCCTGTTACTACGCGCCCAAGTACTCACCTGATGCGCTTGAGGCCTACCTGACACCCATCTGGGGTGCCGACTCGACGGGCTACGAGTGGGATGCGGAGCAGCGCGACCGCTACGTCAACGGGAAGCCCTACAAGGACTTCAACAAGGACAAGGCCGGCAAGGGTTATTGGTGGGACTCGTACGTCACGAAGGGCCGCGAGGGAGATCCCGCCGCGCTCGACTGCACGAAGCCGATCTTCTGGGTGGACACGGGTGATGCCCCACCGGCGGACGTACCTCAGGCGATCACCCCGGAGATCCTCGCCCAACTCGCCTACAACGAGATCAGGGTCCCCAGTACGAAGGTGACCCTGGCCCCTGCCGACAAGACGAAGGTCAACCTTCCCACCTGGGCCTGGCTGGACGGTGCCGAGTTCAAGCCGGTCTCCGTCACGGCGTCGGTTCCCGTGCTGGGCATCAGCGCGACGACCACCGCCACCCCGTACTCCCTCAAGATCGACCCCGGTACCCCGGATGCGGTGACGTATCCCGCCTCGGGAGTCTGCGAGTTCAGGGGCGGCAGCATCGGTGAGGCCTACGCCAAGGGCAAGGCCGACGAGACGCCACCCTGTGGGGTGAAGTACCTGCGGTCATCGGGTACGGGTTCGTACCCGCTCAAGGCCACGATCACCTGGAAGATCAGCTGGACAGGTACGGGAACGCCGGGCGGAGACCTGCCCGACGGCGCTTTCGGGGCCACCCAGGATGTCACGGTGCAGGAGATCCAGTCCGTCAACCGATGAGAGACATTGGGTGCCGTGCCTGAACGAACGAACGTCAATGGAGAACAGGCGGTACGCCAGGCACCGGCTTTCGGGCTGGTCACGCCCGCGGACTGGTACCGCGTTCCGCTGCAGCAGCCGGACCGGCGAGCGGCCTCGATCAGTGCCCTGATTCGACGGCAGTTCGCCGGGGTGGACGATCAGCCTGTACTGCGCCGCAAGACGGAAGACCAGCTCAGTGGTGCTGCCGAGGCGGGGGCCGAGCGAGGAGGCCTGGTGCTCTATCTGTCGTTCCTGGAAGCGGCAGGAATCCCTCTCTCTGCGTCACTGCTGGTGTCCTGCCTCGACGAGAAGTTCGACAGTCTCGATGCGGTGGCGGTACTCAGCGGATCCGGTGAGGTCGAACCGGTGATGCTGCCCGCAGCGGGGCGGGCGGCCCGATTGCTGCGTCGTGAGCGCGCCAAGGAGTCACGTCGGCTGGGATCTGAGTTCCAGGACACGATCGTTGAGTACTTCGTACCGGTTCCGGGCGGCGACAAGGTGCTGATGTTGACGTTCAGTACGCCGTTGGAGCCGATCGGGGACGCCATGGTGGAGCTGTTCGATGCGGTCGCGGCAACCTTGCGCTGGCGGCACGGAGACGAGGAGATGACAGGGGTACGGGTGTGAGCGAGAAGCTCAGGGTTTCGACGGACGACCTCCGTACTGCCGGGGCGGGCTTGCGGTCGGTGGCGACGGAATTCGAGGGGCTCGACAGACTCATGGATTTCTACGACCGCCGTACGGTGGGGCACAAAGTCCTGCATGAGCGACTGCAGGACTTCTCCGACGGTTGGGACGACAACCGCAAGAAGATGGTCAAGGAGATCCAGGGACTCGGTCAGCTTGCCCACGAAGCGGGCAAGGCCTACACGGAGTTGGACACGGCGCTGTACAACGCGCTGGTGGGCAAGGGGCAGAACAAGTGAGCCGCCCGGCGGACCACAGATGGGAAGCACTGGGCGAAAGCGGTGATCCCGTGCCGGGCGACGTCCACGAGATGGAAGCACTCTCACGTAGGTTCGAGGCCACGGCGAAGACCATCTCCGAAACCGTCGTGGCTCTCCGTCGTCTAGGAAATCTGGACAGCTGGGACTCCGACGCGGGACGCGCGTTCGCCGACAAGGCGAACGACACTGCGCAAACAGTGAGCAAGGCGCACGACCGCTACGCCGACGCGGGTGCGGCCCTCAAGGAGTACTACACCGATCTGGAGAGCATCCAGGGTGACGCGGACCGACTGCTCACGCAGGCAGAACAGCAGCGTGATGATCTTTCCGCGGCCCGGTCCGAGGCAGACGACCTTCCCAAAGGCGCCGACCAAGGCAGGCAGGACAAGCTCGATAAAAAGGTGAGCGACCTCCAGGACGGACTGGACGGCCTCCGGGACAGACTGGCAGCGGTGAAGTCCCGCCATGAGTCCGCGGGGAACAAGGCGGCCCAGCGCATTCACGACACGACTCATGGTGACGGACTCAACGACTCGTGGTTGGACGACCTGCGGGATTCTCTGACCTGGGCCGCCAATGCCGCGGGTGCCATTGCCGCGGTGTGTGGGGTGGTGTCACTGCTCGTCGGCTGGATCCCTGTCATTGGGCAGGCGATCGCCGGTGTCCTCGGGACCGTAGCGCTGGTGATGACTGTGATCTCGCTTGCCTGTCACCTGTTGCTCGCCATCAACGGGGACGGGTCCTGGGCCGATGTGGCCATGGACGTCCTGGGGCTTGCGACCTTCGGCATCGGCCGTGTCTTCTCGGCGGGGTCGAAGCTCGCTGCCACGGTCGGGCGTAGCCGTGTATGGACCGCCGCCACGCAGTACGTCCGTGCTTGGAACCCAACGCTCGGTACGGCGGCGAGACGAGCGCTGGTGATCGAGATGGTCGGCCAGCGCGCGGGCGCGGTCCCGGCTGCCGCCCTCCCCGAGGTGTCCTTCGCCGCCGCGTTCAAAGGGCTGAAAGGCTCCTTCGTGGACGACTTGGGTGTCGTCCGGAGCAACTGGCGGGATCTGTTCAAGGTCGGCGACAACGTGGCCGCGGCCCGTAACGCGTACAACTCGGCAGGGATGCGCGGCCTGGCCAGCATGTATGTGGGACCGGGCATGGTGGACGAACTCGGCCGTATGAGGAACGTGTCCTCCTCGGACCTCGACTTCATCGGCGCGCCCGATGCCTTCAAGAAAGCCCTGTCCTACAACGCCTGGGCCCTGGGGGCGACCGGCATCGGAGCCACGTCCGACACCAACAGCTTCCTCGGGTTGTGGAGCGATGACCCGCACATCGATGTGACAGGCCCCGATGCCGCGCTGACCGGAAAGTGAGCTCCATGGGGACGGCTGAGAACTGGCGCGAGTGTCGGGTCGTATTGCCTCCGTCGGCGAACTGGCTGGTTCTCGATCTGGCGCGCCGGGACCCGGAAACATGGGCACATGAGGTCTCCGAACAGCACATCGACGGTGCATCCGCCCCGGAGCGGTGTGGCCCTTTCGCTGAGGATCTGCTGTGGTACTGGGGCGCCGCCGTACGCCAACGCGCGGTGTGCGCGGCACTGCTGGCCCCGCCCGCCGGAGAGGTCATGGCCAGCTACACCGTGCGGGAGGTGAAGGCGCCTCCGGAGGCCTTGAGCATGGACGTGCTCAGAGCCGAGATGGCCCGCGCGGAAGGTCCCTTCTTCGGGCAGCCTGTGCTCACCGGAGTCGAACTCCCTCTGGGGCCGGCACTGCGTGTCCATCGCTTCGAACCGACCGGGCCCGATATCGGCGGCAGCGTGATCCTGGAAGGCGTGGCTCATTACGTGCTACCCCGGGACTACCCGACGCTCCTGGAATGCCGGCTCTTGTGGACGACGCTGGGATTGGGTGAGGAACTGGGACGTCTCGCCGACGAATTGGCGCGTTCAGTCCGCCTGCTGTGAATCAGACCGGTGACGCGACCCGAGGCGGTCTCCCACGACCCCTCGTAGGCCCAGTTTTTCCCACGGAACCATGGCCAGCGGCATCCAACTGAAACCGAGGGCGAACACAGCCACAAGGGTGGTGACACCCTGAGGCAGGAGCCATCCCACTTGAGACGCGATGACCGACACGATCAGGAGATAGACACCGAAGACCAGGAGAGCGAGCACCTTGAGCAGAGCCGAGCCCGGGCCGACCGGCGGGTCCTGGTCACTGCCCCGCACCATCCCGAACAAAATCATCGGGAGTGTCAGTCCGATGACACCACCCGCTCCGATGCCGCCGACCACCAGAGCGGTGTGTCCGTGGTCAGGCACCACGGACGTGAACGGAGACGTGTCCGTCAACCCGTCCATGAACGCGACGCCCGCGAAGGCCCCGAGCGTCATCGTGGCCAGGACGACGACCGCCCCCACCCCGAACAGAGTGTTCCCGAGGAGAGAGCGCTGAGGGCGTTGTCCCGCGGAGCCCTGTGTCCTCGACGCGTCGGGCATAAGCTCTCCCATTTCCCTGTGGGGTTCGGTAGAGGATACCGAGTGGCGGCCTCCCGCTGAGTGCGTCGCGCGCCCCCGACCTCTCACCCGGTCTCCCGCCAGGGTGAGAGCAACGTTCCCTTCCGGTCACCCGCAGCCACGGGGCGGAAACGACGCCTCCCTACCTTCGTGGCCTAGTCACTCGTAACAGACCGAGCACGCGGAGCACCGTGGAGGCGTCATGACAGCCCCTGCCCCTACCCCACGCAGCCGCTGGATCCAGGAGTGGGATCCGGAGGACGAGACGTTCTGGAACGCGACCGGCGAGAAGGTGGCCCGCCGGAATCTGGTCTTCTCCGTCCTCTCCGAGCACATCGGGTTCTCGATCTGGACGATGTGGTCCGTGCTGGTGCTGTTCATGGGCCCGGAGTACGGGCTCACGCCCGCCGACAAGTTCCTGCTGACGTCGATGGTCACCCTGGTCGGCGCGGTCGTCCGGGTGCCGTACACCTTCGCCGTCGCCCTCTTCGGCGGCCGGAACTGGACCATCGTCTCCGCGGGTCTCCTCCTCGTCCCCACGGTCGCCGCCTTCGCCGTGATGAAGCCGGGGACGTCCTTCGGCACGTTCCTGCTCGTCGGGCTGCTGGCCGGTATCGGCGGTGGCAACTTCGCATCGAGCATGACCAACATCAACGCCTTCTTCCCGCTGCGGAAGAAGGGCTGGGCGCTCGGACTCAACGCCGGCGGCGGCAACATCGGCGTGCCCGTCATCCAGCTCGTCGCGCTCGCGATCATCGGGGCCGGCGGCGGGCCGCGGGTGCTGCTCGCGATCTACATTCCGCTCATCCTCGCCGCCGCCGTCCTCGCCGCGCTCTTCATGGACAACCTCGCCACCGTGAGGAACGACACCGGCGCCGCGATCGACGCGGCCAAGGACGCGCACACCTGGATCATGTCCTTCCTCTACGTAGGGACGTTCGGGTCGTTCATCGGGTACGCGTTCGCCTTCGGGCAGGTGCTCCAGGTCCAGTTCGGACGTACCCCGCTGCAGGCCGCCTACCTCACCTTCATCGGCCCGCTGCTCGGCTCCCTCATCCGGCCCTTCGGCGGCCGGCTCGCCGACACGTACGGCGGGGCGAAGATCACCCTGTGGAACTACGTCGGCATGGCCGCCGCGACCGCGCTCCTCGTCGTCGCCAGCGTCGACAAGTCGCTCCCCTTCTTCGTCACCGTCTTCGTCGTGCTGTTCGCGCTCAGCGGGCTCGGCAACGGGTCGACGTACAAGATGATCCCCGGCATCTTCCAGGCCAAGGCCCTCGCCAAGGGGTTCACCGGGGAGGAGGCGGTGGCCCACGGGCGGCGGCTGTCCGGGGCGTCCATGGGGCTCATCGGGGCGGTCGGCGCGCTCGGCGGCGTCGGGATCAACCTCGCCTTCCGGCAGTCCTTCCTGTCCTACGGCTCCGGCACCGGCGCCTTCGTCGCCTTCCTGGTCTTCTACGGCCTCTGCTTCGCCGTGACCTGGGCCGTATACCTTCACCGGACCGTCCCCGAGGGGCACCCCGCGACCGCCACCGAGGCAAAGGCGCAGCTCAGCTACGCCGAGGTGTGACGTAACACTGGTGACACGGAGCCGAACCGAGCCTGTCACGCGCCGTTGACAGGCTCGTCCGGCATGCGGGCCAGCTAGGAGAGCAGCCATGGACGAGGAACAGCAGCGGCCGGAACCCGGCGCGCCCGGCCCTCTCGCGGGATTCACCGTGGGGGTCACGGCCGCGCGCCGGGCAGACGAGCTCGGGGCGCTGCTCCAGCGGCGGGGCGCCGCCGTGCTGCACGCGCCCGCCCTGCGGATCGTGCCGCTCGCCGACGACGGCGACCTGCTCGCCGCCACGAAGGAGATCATCGACCAGGCCCCGGACGTGGCCGTGGCGACCACCGCCATCGGGTTCCGTGGATGGATCGAGGCCGCCGACGGCTGGGGCTTCGGCGAGCAGCTGCTGGACCGGCTGCGCCGGGTCGAGCTGCTGGCCCGCGGTCCCAAGGTCAAGGGGGCGGTGCGGGCCGCCGGGCTCACCGAGCAGTGGTCGCCGTCCTCCGAGTCCATGGCCGAGGTGCTCGACCGGCTCCTGGAGGAAGGCGTCGAGGGCCGCCGGATCGCCGTACAGCTGCACGGGGAGCCGTTGCCGGGGTTCGTGGAGTCGCTGCGCGCGGCCGGGGCGGAGGTGCTGCCGGTGCCGGTGTACCGGTGGATGCCGCCGGAGGACCTCGGGCCGGTGGACCGGCTCCTGGACGCCGTCGTCTCCCGGTCGATCGACGCGATCACCTTCACCAGCGCGCCCGCCGCGGCCTCGCTGCTCTCCCGGGCCGAGACGCGGGGGCTGCGGGGAGAGCTGCTGGCCGCCCTCGGCCACGACGTCGTACCCGCCTGCGTCGGCCCGGTCACCGCGCTCCCGCTCCAGGCTCACGGCGTCGACACCGTCCAGCCGGAACGCTTCCGTCTCGGGCCGCTCGTCCAGCTGCTCTGCCGCGAACTCCCCGGGCGTGCCCGGGCGTTGCCGGTCGCCGGTCACCGGGTGGAGATCCGGGGACACGCGGTCCTCGTCGACGGCGCGCTGAAGCCGGTGCCGCCGGCCGGCATGTCCCTGCTGCGCGCGCTGTCGCGACGGCCGGGCTGGGTGGTGGCCCGCGCCGAACTCCTGCGGGCCCTGCCGGGGGCCGGGCGCGACGAACACGCGGTGGAGACGGCGATGGCCCGCCTCCGTACGGCCCTGGGCACGCCGAAGCTGATCCAGACGGTGGTCAAGCGGGGCTACCGGCTGGCCCTGGACCCGGCGGCGGACGCCAAGTACGCGGACGTGTGAGACGTCGGCCGGGGACTCCGGAAGGTCCAGGAGGGTCCCGGGAGTCCCGGGAGCGGGCCGTTCTCGGGAGAGTACGTACGGCGGTTCTTCGCCACCGGTGATGAGCGGTGCGGCTGAGCGTCGTACGACGTTCAGGGGACCGCGTCCTCTCCGAACCGCCGTCCTCCGTGGGTCCCCCCTGGGGCGGCTCGCCGTGGGTTCGCAGGACAAAGGGTCACGGCCGCGGGCGGCCGGGGCGAGGCCCGCCGGCGTATCCGGGCCCGACGGGGACGGCCCGCGCCGCACGCACCGCCGTCCCCGCCGGGCAGGGGCCGGAAGGGAACCTCGCGGAACACGGGTACGGGGGGTTCCGGCCGCCCGCCGGGCCGGGCACTGTGAGAGGACACGGTTTCCTGTCCTAGGCGGTGGCAGGCACATGGCACTGGGTACGGAGACGGCCCCGTACGAGCTGCGCTTCGACGCCGGGCGGATCTGCCTGGATCTGCTGGCGACCACGCATCCCGGCGAACGGCTCGACGCGCTCGCGCCGTTGCGGGCCTGGATCAGCGGCTCCGGACTCGTCCCGCCGGGCACCCCGCTGGCGCACGCCGACACCGACTGGCTGGTCGCGTTCCGTGAACTGAGGGAACACGTGGGTCAGTTGGTGCGCGGCAACAGGAACCCAGGGCGGGCCCGGTCGTACGACATCGCGCTCGCCGGCGTCAACGACCTCGCCCGCGCCGCCGCACCCCCGGCCCCGCGTGCCGTACCCGGCGAGGACGGGTTGCTGGTACGGGAGTTGGCGGGCCCGCCCGAGTGCGCCGCGCTGCTCGCGGCCGTCGCCCGGGACGCGGTGGAACTGCTCACCGACCCCGTCGCGCGGGCGGCCGTGCGCGAGTGCGAGGGCGACAACTGCCCCATCGTCTACCTGGACACCTCCCGCGGACGCAGACGCCGCTGGTGCTCCAGCGAAATCTGCGGCAACCGAGAACGCGTAGCCCGCCACCGCCGCCGAGCAGCCCTCACCCGAGCGTGAGCCCACCGCCCGGCGCGCGGTCCTCACCTGTCCGCGCCGGCCGACCGCCTCCCGGCATGCGGGTTCTCGCCCGCGTGCGGCCGAGTCCGCAGGCCGACCGTCCTCCGGTGCGGGGGTTTTGCCCATGTACGGTGTGTGTCGGCGGCGCGCGGTCCTCGTCCGAGCATCCCGCCGGCGGCTCCGAAGGGCGCACCCGGTCGACCCGGGATCTTCAAGCGCCGTCCCTTTCGCGGCATCTGCCGGATCTTCGCCGAAGCTCTCCGGAAGTGATTTCGGCAACATTCTGTTTGCCGGTGGCAACCCCCGGGCAGCGCCGGGGCGTTCGGCGTTGTGTCGGAAATGTAAAGATCAAGCGGTGGGAATGTGTGGTCATGTCCCGCTCGTCATGTCACCCGGCAGAAAAATGTGAGGTCTTGTTGAACACCCCGCAAGCCACTTCCGTACCGGTGGGGGAGCGACCGACTGGGGGAACCCCCGGACACCGGAGGTGGGCGTGCGCAAGGATGCGGCCGTGGCCAATGAACGTGGATCGAGGGCCCGACATCGCATGTCCCAGCCCTCGGAGCCCGATGAGGAGCTGATGCGTGCTCTGTATCGAGAGCATGCCGGACCTCTCCTTGCGTATGTCCTTCGGCTGGTCGCCGGTGATCGGCAACGCGCCGAGGACGTCGTGCAAGAGACACTCATCCGTGCCTGGAAGAACGCCGGCCAGCTCAATCGAGCGACCGGATCGGTACGCCCCTGGCTGGTGACGGTCGCGCGACGCATCGTCATCGACGGTCACCGCAGCCGGCAGGCCCGGCCGCAGGAGGTCGATCCGTCGCCGCTGGAGGTCATCCCCGCGGAGGACGAGATCGACAAGGCGCTGTGGCTGATGACGCTGTCTGACGCGCTCGACGACCTGACCCCGGCCCACCGGGAGGTGCTCGTCGAGACGTACTTCAAGGGGCGTACCGTCAACGAGGCGGCCGAAACGCTGGGTATACCCAGCGGCACCGTGCGCTCACGGGTTTTCTATGCCCTGCGGTCGATGAAGCTGGCACTGGAGGAGCGGGGGGTGACGGCGTGATGAGTGTGTACGGGGGGCACGGCGGGTTCGGCACAGGTGGTTCGGGTATGTCTGGTGCTATGCAGGAATCTCCGGTTCCCAATGAGCACGAGACGGTCGGCGCGTATGCGCTGGGGATTCTCGACGACGCCGAGGCGACCGCTTTCGAGGCCCATCTGGCCGGGTGCGAATGGTGCGCCCAGCAGCTCGACGAGCTGGCCGGAATGGAACCCATGCTGGCGGCCCTGGCCGATCTGCCGGGTGCCGGATCGACACCGTCCATCGGCGAGTCGCTGTCCGCCAAACCCAGCCCGCGGATGGTCGAGAAGCTGGTCGTGGAGGTCGCGGACAAGCGCAAGGTCCGTACCCGGCGCAGCCTCTTCGGTCTGGCGGCCTCGATCGTGCTGATCGCGGGCGGCACGGCGGCCGGCGTGGCGCTGAGCGGCTCGGACGGGGACAGCGGCGGAAACCTGGCCGCGGGGCCCGCCCAGGCGGCCTTCCAGACGATGTCCGACAGGAAGACGGCCACGGACCCGACGACCCACGTCACCGCGACCGTCGCCGTCGAGAAGAAGGACTGGGGCACCCACGCGGTCCTCCAGCTCAAGAACGTCACCGGCCCGAAGAAGTGCTCGCTGATCGCCGTCGGCAAGAACGGCGAACGCGAGACGGTGACCTCCTGGTCCGTTCCGACCTGGGGATACGGCATCACGGACGCCAAGTCGCAGAAGGCCAAGGAGCCTCTCTACGTGCACGGCGGTGCAGCCTTCACCCCCACGCAGATCGACCACTTCGAAGTCATGACGTTCGACGGCAAGAAGCTGGTCTCGGTCAGCGCGTAGCTTCAGCGGGCCCCTTTCGCGTACGGTTGACGGCTGCCCAGCACGTCAGAAGGGGGCCCGGTGGCCGCTCAGGCTCAACAATCCGCGGTCGGCCCTCACGGCTCGGAACAGGACTCCGCTCAGGACTCCGTCCGGGACCGTGAGATCAGCGTCGAACAGGAACACCTCGACCGGGTGTACCAGCGCCTCGAGGAGAAGATCCACGAGGCGGAATTCCTCATGAACGACGCGGCCAAGCGCGGCCAGGTGGGCACGCCCGGCGCGCTCGCCGAACGGGATGCCCAGGTGTTCCGCGCCGGCGTCCACCTCAACCGGCTCAACAACGAGTTCGAGGACTTCCTCTTCGGCCGTATCGACCTGCTCCTCGGCAAGGACGGCAAGAAGGGCCCCGACGGCGCCTACACGGCCGTGGAGCCCGCCGAGGGGGCGGTCCGCGCGGACAACACCGCCGACATCGCCGAGACCCTGCACATCGGCCGGATCGGCGTCCTCGACCAGGACTACTCCCCGCTGGTCATCGACTGGCGGGCACCGGCCGCCGCGCCGTTCTACAGGTCCACTCCGGTGGATCCCGGGCGTGTCGTACGACGCCGGGTGATCCGCTCAAAGGGCCGCCGGGTCCTCGGGGTCGAGGACGACCTGATGCGCCCGGAGCTGACCGCCCTCCTGGACGGCGCCGCCCTGCCGGTCATCGGCGACGGCGCCCTGATGGCCGCCCTCGGCCAGGCCCGCACCCACTCCATGCGGGACATCGTCGCCTCCATCCAGGCCGAGCAGGACCTGGTCATCCGCGCCCCCGCCGCCTCCGTCACCTACGTCGAGGGCGGCCCGGGGACCGGCAAGACGGCCGTGGCGCTGCACCGCGCCGCCTACCTGCTCTACCAGGACCGGCGCCGGTACGCGGGCGGCATCCTGATCGTCTCCCCGACCCCGCTGCTGGTCGCGTACACCGAGGGCGTCCTGCCGTCCCTCGGCGAGGAGGGCCAGGTCGCCATCCGCGCCATCGGTTCCCTCGTCGACGGCGCCGAGGCCACCCTGTACGACACGCCGGCCACCGCCCGTGCCAAGGGTTCCTCCCGGATGCTGAGGGTGCTGCGCAAGGCCGCCCGTGGTGCCCTGGAGCCGAACGGCTCACCGACCCGGCTCAGAGTCGTCGCCTTCGGCCGCCGCCTGGAGCTGGAGGCCGAGGAACTCGACCGCGTCAGACACAACGCGCTCAGCGGCACCGCCCCCGTCAACCTGCTGCGGCCCCGGGCCCGCAGGCTCCTCCTGGACGCCCTGTGGGCCCGCTCCGGCGCGGCCGGCCGGCACAGCGACCCGGAACTGGCCGCCGAACTGCGCTCCTCCTTCGACGAGGACATCGTCACGGAGGACTCCTTCATCGAGTTCCTCGACGCGTGGTGGCCCGAGCTGACCCCGCAGGCCGTCCTCACCGCGATGGCCGACGAGCGCCGCCTCGGCCGCTGGGCCCGCCGCATCCTCAACCCCGGCGAGGTCCGCAGGGTCGCCCGCTCGCTGCGCCGGGACGGTCACACCGTGCACGACATCGCCATGCTCGACGAACTCCAGGCCATCCTCGGCGCCCCGGTCCGCCCGCGGAAGAAGCGCGAGCTGGACCCGCTGGACCAGCTCACCGGCCTGGAGGAGCTGATGCCGACACGCGAGGAGTCCCAGCGCGAGCGCGCCGAACGGCTCGCCCAGGAACGCGTCGAGTACGCCCACGTCATCGTCGACGAGGCGCAGGACCTCACCCCCATGCAGTGGCGGATGGTCGGCCGCCGCGGCCGGCACGCCACCTGGACGGTGGTCGGCGACCCGGCCCAGTCCTCCTGGTCCGACCCGGACGAGGCGGCCGAGGCACGGGACGAGGCGCTCGGCTCCCGTCCGCGCCGCCGCTTCGAGCTCACCGTGAACTACCGCAACCCGGCGGAGATCGCCGAGCTCGCGGCCAAGGTGCTGGCCCTGGCCATGCCCGGCGCCAAGTCCCCCTCCGCGGTCCGCTCCACCGGGGTCGAGCCGCGTTTCGTGGCAACGGGCGACGGACACGGCAGCGTCGTCGGCGACTCGCTGGAGAAGACCGTCCGGGCGGCCGCGGAGCACCTTCTCGACCTGGTCGACGGCACCGTCGGCGTGGTCGTCGCCATGGACCGGCGTGCCGAGGCCGCCCGCTGGCTCGCGGGGCTCGGCGACCGGGTGGTGGCGCTCGGCAGCCTGGAGGCCAAGGGCCTGGAGTACGACGCGACGGTCGTCGTGTCGCCCGCGGAGATCGCCGACGAGTCCCCGGCCGGACTGCGCGTGCTGTACGTGGCCCTCACCCGGGCGACCCAGCAGCTGACGGTGGTCTCAGGGGAGCGCGACGAGCCGGACGCGGCCGGGGTTCCGGACCTGCTCAGGGAGTGAGCGAGGGGCCGTTCGGCTGGAGGTTTTCTGTGAAGTCCGCCGACGGGAATGGCCGTAGGGGATCTGTTTGTTAGCCTTGTCGTGACACCGGCCCGATCCAAGCCCCCGGGCCCAACCTTCGTCGCTACGAGCGACCACTTGCCGCGAGGCGAGCATGGCGGGTCGGTGTCATGAACGTCGAAGAGGCCCGCATCACCCTGTGATGCGGGCCTCTTCCGCGTGCGAACACTACGCACGAAACCAGGCCCCGCTAACGCCTACCCGGCGGTAGGTGCGACGATCGGACGGCACAACTCGCTACACGGTGAAACGAAGGAAGTCGGCCATGGCAACGGCGCCCAGCGTCTCCTACTCGATGACCATCCGGCTGGAGGTGCCCGCGAGCGGAACCGCCGTCTCGCAGCTCACCACCGCCGTGGAGTCCTCCGGAGGCTCGGTGACCGGCCTCGACGTCACCGCGTCGGGCCACGAGAAGCTCCGCATCGACGTCACCATCGCGGCCAGCTCGACCGCCCACGCCGACCAGATCGTCCAGCAGCTGCGCGGCATCGAGGGCGTCATCCTCGGCAAGGTCTCCGACCGTACGTTCCTGATGCACCTCGGCGGCAAGATCGAGATGCAGTCCAAGCACCCCATCCGCAACCGTGACGACCTGTCCATGATCTACACCCCGGGCGTGGCCCGCGTGTGCATGGCGATCGCGGAGAACCCCGAGGACGCGCGCCGCCTCACCATCAAGCGCAACTCCGTTGCGGTCGTGACGGACGGCTCCGCGGTCCTGGGCCTCGGCAACATCGGCCCGAAGGCCGCGCTGCCCGTCATGGAGGGCAAGGCGGCCCTCTTCAAGCGGTTCGCGGGCATCGACGCCTGGCCGCTGTGCCTCGACACCCAGGACACCGACGCGATCGTCGAGATCGTCAAGGCGATCGCCCCCGGGTTCGCCGGCATCAACCTGGAGGACATCTCCGCCCCGCGCTGCTTCGAGATCGAGGCCCGCCTGCGCGAGGCCCTCGACATCCCCGTCTTCCACGACGACCAGCACGGCACCGCGATCGTCGTCCTCGCCGCCCTCACCAACGCGCTGCGCTGCACGGGCAAGGCGATCGAGAACATCCGGGTCGTCATGTCCGGCGCCGGCGCGGCCGGTACGGCCATCCTCAAGCTGCTGATCGCGGCCGGCGTGAAGAACGCCGTCGTCGCCGACATCCGCGGCGTCGTGCACTCCGCCCGCGAGGACCTGGTGGCGGCCCCGGCCGACTCGCCGCTGCGCTGGATCGCCGACAACACCAACCCCGAGGAACTCACCGGCACGCTGAAGGAGGCCGTGCGGGGCGCCGACGTCTTCATCGGCGTCTCGGCCCCGAACGTCCTCGACGGCGACGACGTGGCCGCCATGGCCGACGACGCGATCGTGTTCGCACTCGCGAATCCGGACCCCGAGGTGGACCCGGCGATCGCCCGTCAGACGGCCGCCGTGGTGGCCACCGGCCGCTCGGACTTCCCGAACCAGATCAACAACGTGCTGGTCTTCCCGGGCGTCTTCCGCGGCCTCCTGGACGCCCAGTCCCGGACCGTGAACACGGACATGATGCTCGCGGCCGCGAAGGCCCTCGCCGACGTGGTCACCGAGGACGAGCTGAACCCGAACTACATCATTCCGAGCGTCTTCAACGAGAAGGTCGCCGGCGCGGTGGCGGGCGCGGTGCGAGAGGCCGCGAAGGGCGCCTGAGGCGCCCCCGGAGGGGCGCGGGGAACCGCGCGCTCGGCCCCCACGCCCCCGCGGGTGAAACGCGACGCGCCCGGCCCCTTCGGGGTCCGAGGACGACGGCTCCCAGTAAACGTCTGTGAAACTTGCCACGCCATCCAATCGGCGCGTCGTGAAACCCCCCCTTCGGCCCCCCCGTAGGGTATGGGCGGCAACGGATTGGCGTTCCCGCCGCAGGTGGGGGCAGGATGCGTCCCGGCCCAACATGCGGCTCCGCCGCGTGGCACGCCTCAATGGCAAGAAGAACACGGGAGTAACAACATGAACCGCAGTGAGCTGGTGGCCGCGCTGGCCGACCGTGCCGAGGTGACTCGCAAGGACGCCGACGCCGTGCTGGCCGCGTTCGCCGACGTCGTCGGCGACATCGTCTCCAAGGGCGACGAGAAGGTCACCATCCCCGGCTTCCTGACCTTCGAGCGCACCCACCGTGCCGCTCGTACCGCGCGCAACCCGCAGACCGGCGAGCCGATCAACATCCCGGCCGGCTTCAGCGTGAAGGTCTCCGCGGGCTCGAAGCTGAAGGAATCCGCGAAGGGCAAGTGACCCTGCCTTCCGTAGGCCACGGGACGACGGCCTACGGCGTGTAACACGACGATGGGGCGGCCCCTCCACCAGGGGCCGCCCCATCGTCGTACCGTTGAGACTCTCCTGGAACTAGCCGAGGGCCTTGCCCGGCAGCTCCACCTTCGCCCCGAGCTCCATGAGCTTCTCCATGAAGTTCTCGTAGCCGCGGTTGATGAGGTCGATGCCGTGCACCCGGGACGTGCCCTGGGCCGCGAGGGCGGCGATCAGGTACGAGAAGCCGCCGCGCAGGTCGGGGATGACCAGGTCGGCGCCCTGGAGCCGGGTCGGCCCGGAGACGACCGCCGAGTGCAGGAAGTTGCGCTGGCCGAAGCGGCAGGCCGAACCGCCCAGGCACTCGCGGTAGAGCTGGATGTGCGCACCCATCTGGTTCAGCGCGGAGGTGAAGCCGAGCCGCGACTCGTACACCGTCTCGTGCACGATCGACAGGCCCGTCGCCTGGGTCAGGGCCACCACGAGCGGCTGCTGCCAGTCGGTCTGGAAGCCGGGGTGCACGTCGGTCTCCAGCGCGATCGACTTCAGCTGACCGCCCGGGTGCCAGAAGCGGATGCCCTCGTCGTCGATCTCGAAGGCACCGCCCACCTTCCGGTAGGTGTTCAGGAACGTCATCATCGAGCGCTGCTGGGCGCCCCGGACGTAGATGTTGCCCTCGGTCGCCAGCGCCGCCGACGCCCAGGAGGCGGCCTCCAGCCGGTCCGACAGGGCGCGGTGGGTGTAGCCGCCGAGCTTGTCCACACCGGTGATGCTGATGGTCCGGTCGGTGTCCATGGCGATGATCGCGCCCATCTTCTGCAGCACGCAGATGAGGTCCTCGATCTCCGGCTCGACGGCCGCGTTGGACAACTCCGTGACGCCCTCGGCGAGTACGGCCGTCAGCAGCACCTGCTCGGTCGCGCCGACGGACGGGTACGGCAGCCGGATCTTGGTGCCGCGCAGCCCCTTCGGCGCCTCCAGGTACTGGCCGTCCGCGCGCTTCTCGATGGTCGCGCCGAACTGCCGCAGCACGTCGAAGTGGAAGTCGATGGGCCGGCCGCCGATGTCGCAGCCGCCCAGGCCCGGGATGAAGGCGTGCCCGAGCCGGTGCAGCAGCGGGCCGCAGAACAGGATCGGGATACGGCTGGAGCCCGCGTGGGCATCGATGTCAGCGACGTTCGCGCTCTCCACGTAGGTCGGATCCAGCACCAGCTCGCCGGGTTCCTCACCCGGACGGACCGTCACCCCGTGCAGTTGCAGCAGGCCGCGTACGACACGCACGTCACGGATGTCCGGTACGTTGCGCAGCCGGCTCGGCGCACTGCCCAGCAGCGCGGCGACCATGGCCTTGGGTACGAGGTTCTTCGCACCGCGGACACGGATCTCGCCCTCCAGCGGGGTGCCGCCGTGGACAAGCAGTACGTCGTCAGAGCCGTTGACGGTCATGAATCTCGCGTTCCGTGGAGTGGGGCAGGGCCGGAGTGACAGAGTAATCGCCCATCGGCCCCCTGCCGTAAGCCCAAGGACCGTCCAGCTACGTCATAGCTGTGTCACAACACGAACGGTTCACCGCCGGGCACATGGGGTCACCGCCCGTCACCGTGCGCCGGGCCCGCTCCTCTCCGCCCTGAGCTGCATTCACTCGCACACCCCATTGGCTCCCCACGCGAGGGCAAGATGCGGGATCATGTCAGGCATGACCGAGGTGTCCTCGCTCACAGGGCGGCTGCTCGTGGCCACGCCCGCCCTGGCGGACCCGAACTTCGACCGCGCGGTGGTGCTCCTCCTCGACCACGACGAGGAGGGCTCCCTCGGTGTCGTCCTCAACCGCCCCACCCCGGTGGACGTCCGGGACATCCTGGAGGGCTGGGCCGCGCTCGCCGGCGAGCCCGGAGTGGTCTTCCAGGGCGGCCCGGTGTCGCTGGACTCCGCGCTCGGCGTCGCGGTCATCCCGGGCGGCGGCAACGGCGACCGGGCGCCGCTCGGCTGGCGCCGGGTGCACGGCGCGATCGGCCTGGTCGACCTGGAGGCCCCGCCGGAACTGCTCGCCTCGGCCCTCGGCTCCCTGCGGATCTTCGCCGGTTACGCCGGCTGGGGCCCCGGCCAGCTGGAGGACGAACTGGTCGAGGGGGCCTGGTACGTCGTCGAGTCGGAACCCGGCGACGTCTCCTCGCCGTCCCCCGAGAGACTCTGGCGCGAGGTGCTGCGCCGCCAGCGCAACGAACTGGCGATGGTCGCCACCTACCCGGACGACGCGTCGCTCAACTGACTGCGGGCCTTGTCCCCGCCGTTGCCCGGGCGCTTCAGTACCCTTGGGCTCTATGAGCACTCTTGAGCCCGAGCGCGGGACTGGTACGGGGACCCTCGTAGAGCCGACGCCACAGGTGTCCCACGGCGACGGCGACCACGAGCGCTTCGCCCACTACGTCCAGAAGGACAAGATCATGGCGAGCGCCCTCGACGGCACCCCCGTGGTGGCGCTGTGCGGCAAGGTGTGGGTGCCGGGCCGCGACCCGAAGAAGTACCCCGTGTGCCCCATGTGCAAGGAGATCTACGACTCCATGGGCAGCGGCGGCGACGGCGAGGGCGGCAAGGACAAGTAGCACCAGCCCGGATCTTCCGAGGCCCCGGGCGCGCTTTGGCGCGCTCCGGGGCCTTTGTCGTGCCCGGCCGTTGCACAGGGTGCGTCCGCCGGTCACAGAGTGGTCGAGACCTCTTGTCGGCATGTTCATGTTGTCCCTACCCTCCGTGGTGTTGTGCAGAGCGAAACCGCGGTTGCACATGTCGCAACGAACGCGGTGTGCAGTGTCGTGAACGCCTACGCTTCAGCGCGCCCCGGAGGGTCACTCCATGAAGCTCCCCGTCCCGGTATTCCTCGTCGCCGCCCTGTTCCTGGCGGCCTGCGCCCCGCAGACCTCCTCCAACTCCGCCTCCGACAAGGACGACAAGAGCGGCACCCTGCGGGTGTGGCTCTTCCAGGAGGTCGGCAACGACCCCAAGCGGAAGGTCGTCGACTCGGTCGTGGCCGACTTCGAGAAGGCGCACCCCGGCACCGAGGCCGACGTGGAGTACATCCCGGTCGACACCCGCGCACAGCGGGTCAAGGCCGCTTTCAACGACCCGGAGTCGGCCCCGGACGTCATGGAGTACGGCAACACCGACACCGCCGGTTACGTACGGGACGGCGGACTGCTCGACGTCACCGGGGACTTCGGCCGGTGGCCCGAGGCCAAGGACACCGACCCGACGGCCGAGCAGTCGGTCACCGTCGGCGGCAAGGTCTACGGCGCCCCCTTCTACGTCGGCGTCCGTGCCCTCTACTACCGCACCGACGTCTTCGGGGAACTCGGCCTGAAGCCGCCGGCGACCCTGGCCGAACTGGCCTCCACGGCCCGCGCCGTGCGCAGGGCGAAGCCCGACCTGTACGGCCTGGCCGTCGGCGGCGCCTACACCTACGGCGCCATGCCCTTCATCTGGGCCGACGGCGGCGAACTCGCCACCGCGAAGGGCGGCTCGTACGCCTCGGCGATCGACAGCGCGGCCGCTCAGAAGGGCATCAAGGAGTACACGTCCCTCTTCGGCGACGACAACTGCCCGGCCGCCAAGTGCGCCGGCTTCGGCGGCAACGACACGGTCACCGCGTTCACGGCCGGCAAGGCGGCGATGGCGATCGGGGGCGACTTCAGCCACGCGGCCGTGGAGGCGGGCGCGGTCAAGGGCAAGTACGCGGTGGTGCCGCTGCCGGGGGCCACGGCCGGAACCGTCGCGCCGGCCTTCGCGGGCGGCAACAACATCGGGGTGCTGAAGAGCACGGCGCACCGGACGCTGGCCGTCGCGCTGATGGAGGCGCTCACGTCGAAGAAGACGCAGGCCGCGATGTTCGACGCGATGGGGTTCCTGCCGACGTTCACGGACGTCCGCGACCAGGCGGCCGCCAGGGAGCCGTTCGTGAAGCCGTTCGTGGCGACCCTGGCGGCCGGGACGAAGTTCGTGCCCGCGTCGGCGGGGTGGTCGCAGATCGATTCCTCGCTGGTGCTGCCGACGATGTTCCAGGAGGTCATCAGCGGCAGGAAGAGCGTGGGGGCGGCCTCGGGGGAGGCGGCGGAGAAGATGGACGCGGCGTTCGGCTCCGCCGGATGACGCCGACGGCGGAGGTGGCTGCCGAGCGTGGACGGGTGCGACGCCGGCGTGGCCGGTCGCGCCCGCGCGGCGGCAGCCGCGAATTCGATGCGGTCCCGCGCCCCCTGGCAAGCCGGACTGTGCCGTGGCTGTATCTGGCCCCCGCCCTCGTGGTCCTCGGCGGTCTGCTCGTCTACCCCGTCTATCAGCTCGGGCTGATCTCTGTCTTCCGGTACACCCAGGCACAGGTCAGCGGCGGCGAACCCACCGCCTTCGTGGGACTGGACAACTACGCGGACGTGTTCGGCGACGACCGGTTCTGGTCGGTCCTGCTCGCCACCGTGTTCTTCGCCGCCGCGTGCGTCGTGTCGACACTCGCCGTCGGATGTGCGCTCGCCGTGCTGCTCACGCGGGTGCGTGCGGTGCCGCGGGCGGCGCTGATGCTGGCCGCGCTCGGGGCGTGGGCGACCCCGGCGGTCACCGGGTCGACGGTCTGGCTGTTCCTCTTCGACCCGGACTTCGGACCGGTGAACCGGCTGTTCGGGCTCGGCGGCCACTCCTGGACGTACGGGCGGTACAGCGCCTTCCTGCTGGTGCTGCTCGAAGTGGTCTGGTGCTCCTTCCCGTTCGTCATGGTCACCGTGTACGCCGGGATCCGCGCCGTACCGTCCGAGGTGCTGGAGGCCGCCGCGCTGGACGGCGCCTCGCAGTGGCGGATCTGGCGGTCGGTGCTGGCGCCGATGCTCCGGCCGATCCTCATGGTCGTCACCATCCAGTCGGTGATCTGGGACTTCAAGATCTTCACGCAGATCTACGTGATGACCGGCGGGGGCGGGATCGCGGGACAGAACCTGGTGCTCAACGTGTACGCCTACCAGCAGGCCTTCGCCTCCTCGCAGTACGGGCTCGGCGCCGCCATCGGCGTCGTCACGCTGCTGATCCTGCTCGCCGTGACCCTCGGCCACCTGCGGCTGCTGCGCCGGCAGGGGGAGGAGCTGTGACCGTTGTGAATCCTGTGCGCGGATGGCTTTGGCGGCCGGGGCGGACGGCCGCCGACGCGGTGGCGCTGGTGATCGCCGCAGTGGTCGCCTTTCCGCTGTACTGGATGGTGCTGGGCGCCTTCAGACCGGCCGGCGAGATCGAGTCCGACCGGCCCCGGCCCTGGACCCTGGAGCCCTCTCTGGGCTCCTTCCGGCGGGTCTTCGGGCAGCAGGAATTCGGCCGGTACTTCGTCAACAGCGTTGTCGTCGCGGGCAGTGTGGTCATCGTCTCGGCGCTGATCGCCTTTCTCGCCGCGACCGCCGTGACGAGATTCCGGTTCCGCTTCCGGACCACCCTGCTGATCATGTTTCTGGTGGCCCAGATGGTGCCCGTCGAGGCCCTCGCCATCCCCTTGTTCTTCCAGCTGCGGGACTTCGGTCTGCTGAACACGCTGGGCTCGCTGATCCTGCCCCACATCGCCTTCTCGCTGCCCTTCGCGATCTGGATGCTGCGGGGGTTCGTGAAAGGGGTGCCCCAGGCGCTGGAGGAGGCCGCCTGCATCGACGGGGCGAGCCGGTCGCGCTTTCTCTGGCAGATCCTTTTCCCGCTCGTGCTGCCGGGTCTGGTCGCCACGAGCGTGTTTTCCTTCATCTCCGCCTGGAACGACTTCCTGTTCGCCAAGTCCTTCATCATCAGCGACACTTCGCAGTCCACGCTGCCGATGGCGCTGCTGGTGTTCTACAAGCCCGACGACCCGGACTGGGGCGGGGTCATGGCGGCCTCCACGGTGATGACGATTCCGGTGCTGGTGTTCTTCGTACTCGTACAGCGACGGCTGGTCTCCGGGCTGGGCGGAGCGGTCAAGGACTGACATGACTTCCGAAGTGGATCTGATTCCGGCGCCGCGCTCGATCGAGGGGCCGATGCGGTGCGGTGTCCTTTTCGACGAGGGCACCACCCTGTCGGCCGCCCCGGGCACCGAGGGGACCGAACGCTGGCTGCGCTCGGCTCTCGGCGCGGCCCTCGGGCTGCCGCTGCGACCCGGCCCCGAGGACGCCCGCGACTCGGTACGGCTGTGCCTGGACGGCTCGCTGGAGCCCGAGGCGTACCGGCTGAGGGTGATCGCCGGCCGGGGCGTCGAGATCCGCGGCGGCGGCCCGGCCGGCGTCTTCTGGGGCGCCCAGACCCTGCGCCAGCTGCTGGGTCCCGATGCCTTCCGCCGTGCGCCCGTGCGCCCCGGGATCCGGTACGGAATCCCGCACCAGATCATCGAGGACGCGCCCCGGTTCCGCTGGCGCGGCCTCATGCTCGACGTCGCCCGGCACTTCATGCCCAAGGAAGGCGTCCTGCGCTACCTGGATCTCATGGCGGCGCACAAACTCAACGTCTTCCACTTCCACCTGACGGACGACCAGGGCTGGCGCATCCCGATCGAGCGCCACCCCCGGCTCACCGAGGTCGGTTCCTGGCGGGCCCGCACGAAATTCGGCCACCGGGCCTCACCGCTGTGGGAGGAGAAGCCGCACGGCGGCCACTACACCCGGGACGACATCCGGGAGATCGTCGCCTACGCGGCCGAGCGGCATATCACGGTGGTCCCCGAAATCGACGTGCCCGGCCACTCGCAGGCCGCCATCGCCGCGTATCCGGAACTCGGCAACACCGACGTCATCGACACCGCCTCCCTGACCGTCTGGGACACCTGGGGGATCTCTCCGAACGTACTCGCCCCCACCGACAACACCCTGCGCTTCTACGAGGGGGTGTTCGAGGAAGTGCTGGAGCTGTTCCCGGCGGACGCCGCCGGGTTCTCGGCGTTCATTCACATCGGCGGCGACGAATGCCTCAAGGACCAGTGGCGGGCGTCACCGGCGGCACAAGCCCGGATGAAGGAACTCGGGCTCGCGGACGAGGACGCGTTGCAGTCGTGGTTCATCGGCCACTTCGCCAAGTGGCTTTCCGCGCGCGGTCGCAGGGCGATCGGCTGGGACGAGATCCTGGAGGGCGGCATCGCCGAGGGCGCGGCCGTCTCGTCCTGGCGCGGTTACGGCGGCGGGATCGCGGCCGCGCGCGCCGGTCACGATGTCGTCATGTGCCCCGAACAGCACGTGTACCTGGACCACCGGCAGGCAGCCGGCGCGGACGAGCCGGTACCGATCGGATATGTGCGCACCCTGGAGGACGTGTATCGGTTCGAACCGGTTCCACCGGACCTCGACGCGTCCGAGGCAGGTCATGTGCTGGGCACCCAGGCCAATGTCTGGACCGAGGTGATGGAGGATCACGCGCGCGTGGACTACCAGGCCTTCCCCCGGCTGGCGGCCTTCGCCGAGGTCGCCTGGAGCGCACTCCCCGTCCCGGCGGAACGGGACTTCGCCGGCTTCGAACGCCGGATGGCCGCCCACCGCCGGCGGCTGGACGCCCTGGGCGTGGCCTACCGTCCGCCGGCCGGCCCGCTGCCGTGGCAGCGGCGCCCCGGGGTGCCGGGCCGCCCGGCCGACGGGCCGCCCCCGAGCCGGTAGCCCTCTCCCGTCACCTGCCCGCCCCGAACACGTAGGGGAAAAAGACCCCGAGAGTCACCGAAGAGTGTCAATCGGAACTCACCGGCAATGCCGTACGAAAACGGAACATGTCGCTTGTGAGGTGGGCGAATGCCTCCTAGCGGACCCGTGCGTTCGAGGCTTGCGAAGATGTGCCAGAGTTGCCACGTCCGCCCTGTGAGCACGTACCGTACGGCCACACAGGTGGGACCAGGTGGGGGCAGCGGGAAGGGGCAGCCGGTTTTGACCACGCACGCACCGCAGGCGGCGCAGTCCGTCACGCTGCCCACGACACTGAACGAAGCCGTGGCGGCCCTCACCGCCATGCCCGCCGCGGTCCCCGTGGCGGGCGGTACCGACCTGATGGCCGCCGTCAACTCGGGCCAGCTCCGGCCCGCCGCCCTGGTCGGCCTCGGCCGGATCAGCGAGATCCGCGGCTGGCAGTACCAGGACGGCAACGCGCTGCTCGGCGCGGGACTCACCCATGCGCGCATGGGCCGCCCCGACTTCGCGGCCCTGATCCCGGCGCTCGCCGCCGCCGCGCGGTCCGCCGGCCCGCCGCACATCCGCAACGCGGGCACCCTGGGCGGCAACATCGCCACGGCCGCGCCCACCGGCGACGCGCTGCCGGTGCTCGCCGCCCTCGAGGCGACGCTGGTCATCGCGGGGCCGGGCGGCTCCCGCCGGGAGATCCCGGTCTCGCACCTGCTGGCCGGGGTGGAGATGCTCCGCGGGGGCGAGCTGATCGCCTTCGTCCGGGTGCCGCTGCTGCACGCCCCGCAGGTCTTCCTGAAGGCCACCGGCCGCACCGGACCCGGCCGCTCGGTGGCCTCCGTGGCGCTCGTCCTCGACCCCGCGCGGCGCGGGGTCAGATGTGCCGTCGGAGCCATAGCGCCGATGCCGCTGCGGCCGCTGGAGGCCGAGCAGTGGGTGGCCCGGCTCATCGACTGGGACAACGACCGCGCGCTCGTCCCGGAGGCGCTGCACGCCTTCGGCGAGTACGTCGCCGCCGCCTGCATCCCCGACGCGGCACCCGAGCCGGACGGCTCGGTGCCCCCGCTTCCGCCTGCCGTACTGCACCTGCGGCGCACCGTCGCCGCGCTGGCCCGACGAGCACTGGGGAGGGCGCTGTCATGACCGACGAACAGCACGGAGAGGGCGCGCCCTCGGGTGGCGGCCGCTGGGACCCGCTGCCGCAGGGCGACTACGACGACGGCGCGACCGCCTTCGTGAAGCTCCCCGAGGGCGGCATCGAGGCCCTGCTGTCCCGCGACAGCCCCCTGGCCGCGCCCGGACACGGCTACGTGCCGCCGCAGATTGCGGCCGCCCCCGGCACCGAGACCTGGGGCGCGCAGACGGGGAGCGGCCAGTGGCCCGACCCGAACGCGGTTCCCCAGGAGCGGCCGGCCGACGACCGGTTCACGTACCAGCCCGCCGCGACCCAGCAGTGGACGTACGAGGAGCCGCCGCCCGCGCCCGGTCACGACGTGACCGGGCAGTGGTCGATCCCCGTCGCGAACGGCGATGTCCCGGAAGAATCGGGCGAGTTCACCACATCCGCGCTCATGGAGCAGTGGGGCGGCACGCCACCGGCGACCCTGCCGGGCGGCGCACCGGCACCCTGGGCGTCGGAGGTCCAGGCCTGGGAGCACCCCGTACAGGCCCCTGAGGGCACCTCAGGGGCCCCGGCGGACCACGGTGGCCCTCCGGCCCCAGGTGCCCCGTCCGAGGCCGCCGGTGCGGCGCCCGCACCCGACGTGGTCCCGGTCGGCGAACCGGGCGAACCCGGCGACACGGGCGAACTCCGCGCCGTCGGCGAGTCCGGTGCCGCGGCCACCCGGCACACGACCGGCGAGTCGCCCGGCACCGGTGAACCGGACACGTCCGAAGCCGACGGAGCCGACGAGCCCCACGACGCGTCCGCCCCGCACCCCGCCCGGGGCTTCGACCCGCGGCCCGCCGACGGCGACGCGCTCCCGACGGCGCCCCCCGCACCCGACGACGAGGACAGCGCGCCGGGCGCGGACGGGACGGAACCCGCCGAAGGCGAGGCCGAGGCGATCGACGATCACCCCCTCGCCTCCTACGTCCTGCGCGTCAACAGCACCGACCGCCCCGTCACCGACGCCTGGATCGGCGAGTCGCTCCTCTACGTCCTCCGCGAACGCCTCGGCCTGGCCGGCGCCAAGGACGGCTGCTCCCAGGGCGAATGCGGCGCCTGCAACGTCCAGGTCGACGGCCGCCTGGTCGCCTCCTGCCTGGTTCCCGCGGTGACCGCGGCCGGCAGCGAGGTGCGCACGGTCGAGGGACTCGCCCAGGACGGCCGGCCCTCGGACGTCCAGCGCGCGCTGGCCCTGCGCGGAGCCGTCCAGTGCGGCTTCTGCGTCCCGGGCATGGCCATGACCGTCCACGACCTGCTGGAAGGCAACCCGGCCCCCACCGAGATGGAGACCCGTCAGGCCCTGTGCGGCAACCTCTGCCGCTGCTCGGGCTACCGGGGCGTGCTGGACGCCGTCCAGGAGGTCGTCGCCGAACGCGACGCGCACGCCGCCGCCGCCGACGCCGAGACGGGTGGCGACGAGGCCCGCATTCCGCATCAGGCGGGACCGGGTGCCGGCGGCGTCAACGCCTCGGCGTTCGACTCCCCGGGCACTTTCGCGTCGCCCGCCCAGCGCGAGCAGTCGTCCTACGACGCCCTGCGCGAGCAGTCGTACGACCAGTCCTTCGGCGGCGACCAGTCGTTCGGCGGCGACCAGTCGTTCGGCGGCGACCAGTCCTTCGACGGTGATCAGTCGTTCGGCGGGAACCAGTCGTTCGGCGGCGACCGGAGCTTCGGCGGGAACCAGACGTTCGGCGACCAGAGCCAGAGCTACGGCGACCAGCCCTACGGATCGGACGGAGGCCAGGCATGACCAACGAGACCGTCGCCACGACCACCGCCGCGGACAGCGCCGACCCCGCGCCCGAGCCGCCGCCGCACGGCCTCGGCGTGTCGCTGCCGGCCGCCGACGCGCGCGCGAAGACCGAGGGCACCTTCCCCTACGCGGCCGACCTGTGGGCCGAGGGCCTGCTCTGGGCGGCCGTACTGCGCTCCCCGCACCCGCACGCGCGCATCGTGTCGATCGACACCACCCACGCGCGTGAGATGCCCGGCGTGCGGGCGGTCGTCACCCACGAGGACGTGCCCGGCACCCCCCTGCACGGCCGGGGCACGCCGGACCGCCCGGTGTTCGCCGCCGAGGTCGTACGGCACCACGGCGAGCCCATCGCCGCCGTCGCCGCCGACCATCCCGACACGGCCCGGATGGCCGCCGCCGCCGTCATCGTCGAGTACGAGGTGCTCGACCCGGTCATCGACCCCGAACAGGCCTTCGAGGCCGAGCCGCTGCACCCCGACGGCAACCTGATCCGGCACATCCCGCTGCACCACGGCGACCCGGACGCGGCCGGCGAGATCGTCGTCGAGGGCCAGTACCGCATCGGGCGCGCCGACCCGGCCCCCATCGGCGCCGAGGCCGGACTCGCCGTGCCCCGCCCCGACGGCGGGGTCGAGCTCTACCTGGCCTCCACCGACCCGCACACCGACCGCAACACGGCCGCCGCCTGCTTCGGGCTGTCGCTGGAGCAGGTGAAGATCGTCGTCACCGGCGTGCCCGGCGCCACCGCCGACCGCGAGGACCAGGGCTTCCAGCTGCCGCTCGGCCTGCTCGCCCTGAAGACCGGCTGCCCGGTCAAACTCACCGCCACGCGCGAGGAGTCCTTCCTCGGCCACGCCCACCGCCACCCGACCCTGCTGCGCTACCGGCACCACGCCGACGCGGACGGCAAGCTGATCAAGGTCGAGGCGCAGATCCTGCTCGACGCGGGCGCCTACGCCGACACCTCCGCCGAGTCCCTGGCCGCCGCGGTCTCCTTCGCCTGCGGCCCCTACGTCGTCCCGAACGCCTTCATCGAGGGCTGGGCCGTGCGTACCAACAACCCGCCCTCCGGCCACGTCCGCGGCGAGGGCGCCATGCAGGTGTGCGCCGCCTACGAGGCGCAGATGGACAAGCTGGCGAAGAAGCTCGGCATCGACCCGGCCGAGATCCGCCTGCGCAACGCCCTCGCGACCGGCGACGTGCTGCCCATCGGCCAGACGGTGACCTGTCCGGCCCCCGTCGCCGAGCTGCTCCAGGCGGTACGGGACTTCCCGCTGCCCGCACTGCCCAAGGACACCCCCGAGGACGAGTGGCTGCTGCCCGGCGGCCCCGAGGGCGCGGGCGAGCCGGGCGCGGTGCGCCGCGGCGTCGGCTACGGCCTCGGCATGGTCCACATGCTCGGCATCGAGGGCGCCGACGAGGTCTCGACGGCCACCGTCAAGGTCCACGACGGCATCGCCACCGTGCTCTGCGCCGCCGTGGAGACCGGCCAGGGCTTCACCACCCTGGCCCGCCAGATCGTCCAGGAGACCCTCGGTATCGACGAGGTCCACGTGGCCCCCGTCGACACCGACCAGCCGCCGGCCGGCGCCGGCTGCCGCGGCCGGCACACCTGGGTCTCCGGCGGCGCCGTCGAACGCGCCGCCAAGATGGTCCGCACCCAGCTCCTCCAGCCGCTCGCCCACAAGTTCGGCATGTCCACCGAGCTGCTCCAGATCACCGACGGCAAGATCACGTCGTACGACGGCGTCCTGTCGACCACCGTCACCGAGGCGATGGACGGCAAGGAACTGTGGGCCACGGCCCAGTGCCGTCCGCACCCGACCGAGCCGCTGGACGCGCAGGGCCAGGGCGACGCCTTCGTCGGCCTCGCCTTCTGCGCGATCCGCGCGGTCGTCGACGTGGACATCGAGCTCGGTTCGGTACGGGTCGTGGAGCTGGCCGTCGCCCAGGACGTGGGCCGGGTCCTCAACCCGGCACAGCTCGGCGCGCGGATCGAGGCCGGTGTCACCCAGGGCGTCGGCATCGCGCTCACCGAGAACCTGCGCACCCCGCGCGGGCTGATCCGCCACCCCGACCTCACCGGCTACGCCCTCCCGACCGCCCTGGACGCGCCGGACATCCGGATCGTCAAGCTGGTCGAGGAACGGGACGTGGTCGCGCCCTTCGGCGCCAAGTCGGTCAGCGCGGTACCGGTCGTGACGTCCCCGGCGGCCATCGCCTCCGCCGTCCGCGCCGCCACCGGCCGCCCGGTCAACCGCCTCCCGATCCGCCCGCAGGCGGCGGTCGTCACCGGTCAGTGAGCCTGTCCGGGGTCGTCGTGATCACCGGGACCATGGCGTCGGGTAAGTCGACGGTCGCGCAGGCGCTCGCCAAGAGGCTCCCGCGGGCGGCGCACGTCCGTGGTGACGCCTCCCGCCGGATGATCGTCTCCGGCCGGGCGGAGTGCACACCCGAGGCCGCGGCGGTCGTCCAGGACGTGCTGCTGGGCCCCGAGCCGGCGTCCTACGCCGAACGGATCCGCACCCGTCCGCTGCACGTCGTCGTCCTCGCCCCCAGCCCCGAGGCGGTGGCCAAGCGGGAGGCGGGGCGGGAGGCGGGGCGGCCGAAGACCGGGTACGGACCCGCGTGGACGATCGCCGGCCTGGACGCGGAACTACGTTTGCGCACCGACGCGTTGGGTCCGTGGCTGGACACCTCGGCGTTGACCGTGGAACAGACGGTGGCGGCGATTGTCACCGGGACGGAACGGGCGAGGGCCGTCTGACGTCTCTTGTCCACGGGGCGTTGTCAGTGGTGCGGCGTAGTGTTCTGGGCAGTGGGGACGGCCGTTTCGGAGGGGAAGCCCGAACGGCACACCGTGCCCTGCTCAGGGCGGCCAACGGCACACCACTCCGAACCACTTGCGTTTCCTGGACTCTTTGATCGCGGGGGCAGCGATGAGCACGACCAGCACGACCGGCAGCGGTGCGGCGGCGATCACGCTGACCGAGGCAGAACTGGACCGTTACATCACGCACGAACCGACCCGCATGTGGCTCTCCGGCCCCGGACTCCCCGACACCGGCGGCCTGTTGACGTTCGAACCGCTCCGCACGGCCGGCCTGCGCACGCTCGCCGACGTCGCGGACCTCACGGCCGGCCCGTCCCGGCTCGCGGAGGACCTCCGGGACCGGCTGGTGATAGGCGAACTGCTGGCTCCGGCCGGCCTCGACACGGAGTCGATCCTCCTCGACGGCGGCACCGGCGAGATCAGCACGGCCTACCTGGTCGACCCGGCCGACCCGCGCCCGCTGGCGCCCTCCCTGGAGACGCTGCTGCGGTTCGCCGCGGTCACCGAGGAACTGACGGGCCTGCGCGGCCGTTTCGCCGCTCTCGCCGGCACCTACGGCACCAAGACGGCCACCGAGGCGTCCCGCAGGCTGCTGGAGCTCTTCGAGGAGGGCACGGCAGGCCGGGTCCCGCCGTACTGGAAGGCGGCGGCGCTGATCCGCCCTCTCAGCCTGGTCGCGGGCCCGGGCACGGACTCCGGGCTCGCCGTCGACCTGCCGGCCCGGCTCCTGGACCAGGAGTTCGGGCAGGGCCGGGTGGCCCGCTTCGAGGAGGTCGACTTCCCGCCCACGCTCACCCACGAGCCGACCCGCCGCTTCCTGCGCGAGACCGGCCTCCCGGAGGACGCGGTCCTCTTCCACCTCGACCCGGACGCCCCGCTCCCCACCCTCCGGGAGTACTTCACCGACGTCCACACCGGCGACTTCCCGCTGGAGGCCCTGCCGCCCCACGCCGGCCGGCTCATACGCCTCGGCCACCTGGTCGAGGAGAACAGCCTGGTCGTGGACGGCACCACGGGCGCGATCCTCAACTTCTCCGAGCCCGAGGCGACCCTCTACCCCCTCAACACCGACATCTCCACGCTCGCCTTCACCCTGTGGCTCCTCCACCACGAGCGCACCATCGACGAACACCTGAACCACGAACTCACCACGGAGGCCTACGACCAGCTCGCCGCGACCATGCTCCACACCCTGGCGACGATCGACCCCACCCCCACCACGACCGACGCCCAGTGGCACTACTGGACGGACCTGTTCCAGGACGAGGCGGGCGGGGTGCTCTGAGCGGCGGGGCGCTCCGGCCGGGCCCCGGTCAGACCACCAACCCCCGGCGGTAGGCGTAGACGACCGCCTGGACCCGGTCGCGCAGGTCGAGTTTGGTGAGGATGCGGGAGACGAAGGTCTTCACGGTCTCCGGGCTGATCAGCAGGGTCGCGGCGATCTCGCCGTTGGAGAGGCCGTCCGCGATCAGCCGCAGGACCTCCAGCTCCCGCGGGGTCAGCGGGATGTCCTCGGGGGTGCCGCCGTCGGCGGGCCGGATCCGGGCGGCGTACCGGCCCACCAGCCGGCGGGTCACCTCGGGGTCCAGCAGAGCCACGCCGGTGGCCACGGTCCGGATGCCGTGCAGCAGCCGGTCCGGCGGCGCGTCCTTGAGCAGGAACCCGCTCGCGCCCGCGCGCAGCGCCTCGTACACGTACTCGTCCAGGTTGAACGTGGTCACCACGAGCACCTTCACGGGATGCGGCACCCCGGCCCCGGCCAGCAGCCGGGTGGCCTCGATGCCGTCGAGCACCGGCATGCGGACGTCCATGACGACGACGTCCGGGCGCAGCCGGCCGGCGAGGTCGACCGCGGCCCGCCCGTCCCCGCACTCACCGGCCACCGCCAGATCGGGCTGGGCGTCGATGATCGTCGCCAGCCCGGTGCGGATCAGCACCTGGTCGTCGCAGACCAGGACCCGGATCGGCGCCTCGCCCGGGCCGGCGACGGCGGGTTCCCGGCGGGCCGCGGTCACGACGGGTTCCCGGCGGGTATACGGGCCCGTACGACGAAGCCGCCGTCTCCCGCGTGCCCCGCGCTGAACTCGCCGCCCAGCACGGCCACGCGCTCCCGCAGGCCGGCCAGGCCCCGCCCGCTCCCGCCCAGGGACGCGGCGGCCGAGCCGGACCCGTCCGTGCCTACCTCCACGGTGATCTCCTTCTCGCCATGGCGTACGCGTACCGAAGTACGGCTGCCATGGGCGTACTTGAGGGCGTTCGTCAGGGCCTCCTGCACCACCCGGTAGGCCACCAGGTCGGCGCTGCCGGCCGACTGCGCCGACGTGCCCTCCTCGGTGAACTCCACCGGCTGCCCGGCCCGGCGCGTCTGCTCCACCAGCGAGGCCAGCCTCCCTGCGGGCGGCGTCCTGGTGCCGGCGGTGCCGGTGCCGTGGTCGGGGTTGAGCAGGTCGAGCAACTGGCGCAGGTCCGCGATGGCGAGGCGCCCGGTGTCGGTGACGGCGGTCAGGGTCTGGTCGAGCCGGTCGGGCGCCGCGGTGAGGTACCGCGCCGCCTCGGCCTGCACGACCATCGCCGTCACATGGTGGGTCACCACGTCGTGCAACTCCCTGGCGATCGCCGTGCGTTCGGCGGCGCGGGTGTCCTCGGCGACCCGCAGCCGGTGTTCGGCCTCGGCGGCCCGGGTGGCCCGCAGCCACGCCCCGGCACCCCACGCCAGGACCAGCGCGAGATAGAACGTCACGAACTCGCTTACCGTCTCGCCCCCCGACCCCAGCCGGTGCAGCGCGACCGCCAACGGCACATAGGCCGCGGAGAACAGCAGCGCGGCGGTGCGCCGGTGCCGGTCCAGATGGGCGCCTGCGCTCAGCAGGGCGAGGGGGAGCGCGACACCGGCGACCGAGTGGTAGGCGCGGACCTGGTCGACGGCGAAGCCGAGCGACACCAGGGCGAGCGAGACGGCCGGCCACCGCCTGCGCACGGCGAGCGGCAGGCACTCCAGGCCCAGTGCCAGGCCGGCTGCCGCGTCGAAGGGACGGGTGGGCAGATCACCGACCTGGGTCCCGTTGCCGTGCAGCACCGGCACGAAGGAACCGGCCAGGATCAGCAGCCCGAGGGGCAGATCCCGGACCGTCACGTCGAGCCGGTGCCACCACCCGGACACCTGCCGAGGACTGATCACCGGGGCAGTGTAGCGACGGAGCCGGCCGGGGTGTCCCGGCGCCGGCGCGGCACCAGGTGCCCCCGCCGCTTGGCCAGCCGCAGGAAGGCGATCGTCACCAGCACCCCGAACAGCACCGCGTACACGCTCGCCTCCGGCCCGAACTCGCCGCCGGTGATCAGCTGCGACCCCGAGGTGGAGGCGTCCAGCAGGCCCTTCTGCGCTCCGTTGCCGGAGACCTCGGTACCGAAGATCGCCGACTCGGCGAAGTTCCAGCCGAAGTGCAGGCCGATCGGCAGCCACAGGGTGCGGGTGGCGGCGTACGCGGCGCCGAGCATGCCGCCGGCCTCGATCGCGATGGCGAGGGCGCCCCACAGGGTCGCGTCCTTGTTGAGCAGATGCATCATCCCGAACAGCACACCGGTCGACGTCAACGCGATCCAGGTGCCGGTGCGTTCCTCGAGGATCCGGAACAGCACGCCCCGGAACAGCAGTTCCTCGGTCACCGCGGCGCCGGCCATGGATCCGATCAGCCCCACCGCGACCGTCACCGACCCCAGGCCGTGCACCGAGTAGTCCCCGAGGAAGGCGATGTTCGCAATCACACACGCGAACGTCACCACGCCGATCAGCGCACCGCGTCCGAACGCCGCCCGGGCGCCGTCCCGCGCCACCTCGGTGCTCGGCCGGCGCTCGGTCCGCCGTACCACCCAGCCGTAGACGGCCACCGCGGCCGCGGCCGTCAGCACGCCGAGGACCAGGGTGAGGAACCAGTTCCCCGCCACCGCGGCGACCGCCTGCCCACCGGCGAAGGCGACCGCCGCCACCGCCAACAACTGCCAGATCAGCCTCATGTCGACTCCTCCTCGCAACCCGCGGACCGACCGCCGCGGAACTGGCCCGAACGCTACGGAGCGGGCGCCCCGGAGTCGTCACCGCACGGTGGACACCTGCGCGTAGCTCGCACGGGGGACAGCGCCGGCACACCGCTGTGCCGCAGTCGGTCCTCGTCCAGGAAATGGACGGGCGAACCGGCCGTTGCGCAGATCAGTGCAGCAAAGGAGCAAACTCGTGACCGGCAGCCGGGTGCTCATCCCGGGCGCGTCCCGAGGCATCGGCCGCGCGCTCGCCGACCACCTGGCGGCGGAGGCCACGCACCCGTGGGCGTGGCCCGCAGCGCGCCCCGCTCCTTTCCCGGCGAGTTCCACGAAGCCGGCCTCGCCGACCGCACGGCCACCGGCCGGCTCCTCGCGGACGTGCCGGCGGCGGGACCTGTCGACGCCGTGGTCCACAACGTGGGAGCGGTGCGCCCCGCGCCCCTCTTGGAGGTCGCTCTCTCCGGCCTCGACGCGCCGTCTTCGACATGAACGTGCGCATCGCGGTCCACGGTCCTGGAGCCGCGTGGTGAACGTCGGCAGTCTGGTCATCCTGGGGTTGCCCGACCGCACGTCCTACGGCGCGGCCGAGGCCGCCGACGAGTTCCTGGCACGAGTCTGGGCCGGCGAGCTCGCCCCACGGGATCACCGTCAACGCCGTCGCCCCGGGCCCACCGACACCGAGGTACTGCACTGGAGGCCATGGCGGGATTCGAACCCACGTAACTCGCTTTGCAGGCGAGCCCCTGAACCACTCGGGCACACGGCCGTCGCCGACCGTGTCCTTGGCGGCCGGGTCGGTGATCTGAAGGTAGGCGGGGGTGGGGGAGGGGCTCAAGGGGATCGGCGGGGCTGCAATGGGACTGCCATGTGGCGTTCATGAAGGGGCGGGGGGTCTACGACCAAGGTCCGAGGCGGGGTGGGGCTCGGGACAGGGGCCAAGGCGGGGAATGGGGCTTACCTTGGTCGATATGACCGCCCTGGAGCCCAGCGACGCCGTTGTCGCGGATGAGAACGCCGAGAACGCCGAGAACGCCGGCAGAGCCGATGGCGAAGGGGTGCTCGGGCGGTCGTACCGGGCGCTGAGTGTCGGGATCGTGTCCGTGGTGCTGCTGATCGCCTTCGAGGCGACCGCGGTCGGGACGGCGATGCCCGTGGCCGCCCGGGAGCTGGACGGGGTGTCGCTGTACGCGTTCGCCTTCTCCGGGTACTTCACGACGAGCCTGTTCGGGATGGTGCTCGCCGGGCAGTGGTCGGACCGCAGAGGGCCGCTGGGGGCGCTGACGGCGGGGATCGGGGCCTTCGCCGCGGGGCTCGTCGTCGCCGGGACCGCGCAGGTCATGTGGGTGTTCATCGCGGGGCGGGCCGTGCAGGGGTTCGGGGGCGGGCTGGTCATCGTCGCGCTCTACGTGGTGGTGGGGCGGGCCTACCCGGAGCGGCTGCGGCCCGCGATCATGGCCGCCTTCGCCGCCGGCTGGGTGGTGCCGTCCGTCGTCGGGCCGCTGGCCGCCGGCGCGGTGACCGAGCACCTCGGGTGGCGGTGGGTGTTCGTCGGTATCCCGGTGCTCGTGGTGTTCCCGGTCGCGCTCGCCCTTCCCCAGATACGGCGGCGGGCCGGCGGCCCGGTCGCGGAGGGGACGCCGGAGCCCTTCGGGCGGCGGCGGATCCGGCTCGCGCTGGGTATCTCCGTCGGCGCGGGGCTGCTGCAGTACGCGGCTCAGGACCTGCGGTGGGTCTCCCTGCTGCCGGGGGCCGCCGGGTGCGCGCTGCTGGTTCCCGCCGTACTCGGGCTGCTGCCGCGCGGAACCTGCCGCGCGGCCCGCGGGCTGCCGTCGGTGGTCCTGCTGCGCGGGGTCGCCGCCGGTGCGTTCGTCTCCGCCGAGTCCTTCGTGCCGCTGATGCTGGTGACCCAGCGGGGGCTCTCGCCCACCCTCGCCGGGTTCTCCCTGGCCGCGGGCGGGGTCACCTGGGCGCTGGGTTCCTGGGTCCAGGCGCGGCCTCGGGTGGCGCCGTACCGGGAGCGGCTGATGACCCTCGGGATGGTGCTGGTCGCCGCGGCGATCGCCGCCGCGCCCAGCGTGCTCGTGCACGGCGTGCCGGTGTGGACCGTGGCCGTCGCCTGGGCCTTCGGCTGTTTCGGGATGGGCCTGGTGATCGCCTCGTCGAGCGTGCTGATGCTCCGGCTCTCCGCCCCGCACGAGGCCGGCGCCAACTCGGCCGCCCTGCAGATCTCCGACGGACTGTCGAACGCCGTCCTGCTCGCCGCGGCCGGCGCGGCCTTCGCCTCCCTGGGCGGCCGCAGCATGACGGGGACGGCCGGTGCCGGGTCGCACCCGGTCGCCTTCACGGTCGTCTTTTTGCCGATGGCCGCCGTGGCGCTCGTCGGGGTCTGGGTGACGACCCGGCTCCGTGATCTGTGACGTGAGTCCCACCCGGGGGTGAGGCGGCCTTGTCTGCGCGTTGACCGCCCCGGGCCGCCGGTAGGGTGGCCCGGTTGTCATACGCATGCGTAGCCGCCCGACCCCCTACTACGGAGACCGTGACTACCACCGCCGCTTCCTCCCACCACCTTTCGCCGGCCTTCCCTGGCCGGGCACCCTGGGGTACCGCCAGCAAGCTGCGGGCCTGGCAGCAGGGCGCCATGGAGAAGTACGTCCAGGAGCAGCCACGTGACTTCCTCGCCGTCGCCACGCCCGGCGCCGGCAAGACGACGTTCGCGCTGACCCTCGCGTCCTGGCTGCTGCACCACCACGTCGTGCAGCAGATCACGGTCGTCGCCCCCACGGAGCATCTGAAGAAGCAGTGGGCGGAGGCGGCGGCGCGGATAGGGATCAAGCTCGACCCCGAGTACAGCGCGGGACCGCTGAGCCGGGAGTACGACGGGGTCGCCGTCACGTACGCGGGTGTCGGGGTGCGGCCGATGCTGCACCGCAACCGGTCCGAGCAGCGCAAGACGCTCGTCATCCTCGACGAGATCCATCACGCCGGTGACTCGAAGTCCTGGGGCGAGGCCTGCCTGGAGGCGTTCGAGCCGGCGACCCGGCGGCTGGCCCTGACCGGTACGCCGTTCCGGTCCGACACCAACCCCATCCCCTTCGTGACGTACGAGGAGGGGCAGGACGGGATCCGGCGGTCCGCCGCCGACTACACCTACGGGTACGGCAGCGCGCTCGCCGATCACGTCGTGCGGCCGGTCATCTTCCTCTCCTACAGCGGCAGCATGCGCTGGCGGACGAAGGCCGGTGACGAGATCGCCGCGCGGCTCGGCGAGCCGATGACCAAGGACGCCGTCAGCCAGGCCTGGCGTACCGCGCTCGATCCGCGCGGCGAGTGGATGCCGGCCGTGCTGCGCGCCGCCGACCGGCGGCTGACGGAGGTACGCAAGGGGATTCCGGACGCCGGGGCCCTGGTCATCGCCTCGGACCAGGAGTCGGCGCGTGCCTACGCCAAGCTGATCCGTGAGATCACGGGGACCAAGGCGACCGTGGTGCTCTCCGACGACACCGGCGCGTCCAAGCGGATCGACGACTTCAGCGGCAGTGACGACCGGTGGATGGTCGCGGTGCGGATGGTGTCCGAGGGCGTCGACGTGCCCCGGCTGGCGGTGGGGGTCTACGCCACCACCATCTCGACCCCCCTCTTCTTCGCCCAGGCCGTCGGGCGTTTCGTGCGGTCCCGGCGGCGCGGCGAGACCGCGTCCGTGTTCCTGCCGACCGTTCCCGACCTGCTGACCTTCGCCAACGAGATGGAGGTCGAGCGGGACCACGCCCTCGACAAGCCGAGGAAGGACGGCGAGGAGGACCCGTACGCCGAGTCCGAGAAGGAGATGGAGGAGGCGAACAAGGAGCAGGACGAGGACACCGGCGAGCAGGAGCAGTTCGCCTTCGAGGCGCTGGAGTCCGAGGCCGTCTTCGACCGGGTGCTGTACGACGGGGCCGAGTTCGGTATGCAGGCGCACCCGGGGAGCGAGGAGGAGCAGGACTACCTCGGTATCCCGGGGCTGCTGGAGCCCGACCAGGTGCAGCTGCTGTTGCAGAAGCGGCAGGCCCGGCAGATCGCGCACAGTCGCAAGAAGCCGGACGACGAGGCCGACCTGCTGGAACTGCCCGCGGAACGGCGGCCCGTCGTCTCCCACAAGGAGATGATGGAGCTGCGCAAGCAGCTGAACACGATGGTCAGCGCGTATGTGCACCAGAGCGGCAAGCCGCACGGGGTGATCCACACCGAGCTGCGCCGGGTGTGCGGGGGGCCGCCGAGCGCGGAGGCCACGGCGGGACAGCTGCGGCAGCGGATCGCCAAGGTGCAGGAGTGGGCCACCCGGATGCGGTGACACCCCGGCGACACCGTGGTGACACCGGGAGTGTGCGGCGTATATACCGCCACATACCGAAGTACTCCGTACCGGAGCGTGACCGGATTCTGGACGGAGGCTTCCGCTCAGCGAACCCCCTTCGCTACTGTCCGGCTACGCACACGCCCCGTGGCAGCGCCGCCGCGGAGCGCAGCCGTGAAGCGACTGGGTCCGGAGCCGCCGGACCGTCCTGCCGATCGGCGGCCTCTGAAGCGCGTCGCTGACGGGACTCGGCGACGCATCCGCCGCGTCGGAGGCTGCCGACCTCACCACTTAAGGAGTGGGCGTCGTGACCGCGGAGACCTCTCAGACGCTCGACCGGGGCCTCAGGGTCCTCAAGTTGCTGGCCGACACGGACCACGGGCTGACCGTCACCGAGCTATCCAACAAACTGGGCGTGAACCGGACCGTGGTGTACCGGTTGCTCGCCACGCTTGAGCAGCATGCGCTGGTACGGCGTGACCTGGGCGGGCGAGCCCGGGTCGGCCTCGGGGTACTGCGGCTGGGACGGCAGGTGCACCCGCTCGTACGGGAGGCCGCCCTGCCGGCCCTGCGGTCGCTCGCGGAGGACATCGGGGCGACGGCACACCTGACGCTGGTCGACGGGACCGAGGCGCTCGCCGTCGCGGTCGTGGAGCCGACCTGGACCGACTACCACGTGGCGTACCGGGCCGGGTTCCGGCACCCGCTGGACCGGGGGGCCGCCGGGAAGGCGATCCTCTCCGCGCGGCACTCGCCGAAGGACGACCCCGGGTACACGCTGACCCACGGCGAACTCGAGGCCGGCGCGAGCGGTGCGGCGGCCCCCCTGCTCGGGGTCACCGGGGTCGAGGGGAGCGTCGGGGTCGTGATGCTGGCCGATGCGGTGCCCGAGCGAGTGGGGACGCGGGTCATGGACGCGGCGCGGGAGGTCGCGGAGGCGTTGCGCTGAGGGGCCGGGGCGGGGTGGGTGCGGAGCTGGGAGCGATGGCCTGAAGTGGTTGCCGGGTTGCCGCGTTAGATTGACTCCGTGCTCTCACGTCTCACGCGTCTCCAGGCCGTCGCCGTCTGTGCGGTTCCCGTCGTGGCTCTGATCGGTACGGCCGTCTTCGCGCCGTTGCCGTTCTCGGTGGCCCAGCCCGGGATGACGGCGAACGTGCTCGGCGACAACCAGGGCACCCCGGTGATCACCATCTCCGGGGCGCCCACCCGGACGACCGGGGGGCAGCTGCGGATGACGACGATCGAGGCGACCGGGCCGGAGACCCGGGTGTCGCTGGGCGACGTCATCGGCAACTGGTTCCGTACGGACCGGGCGGTGATGCCGCGCGACTCGGTGTATCCGAGCGGCGACAACGTCAAGGAGATCGAGCAGCACAACACCGAACAGATGGAGCAGTCGCAGGACGCGGCCACGCAGGCCGCGCTGAAGTACCTGAACCTCGGTGCCGACAAGGTCAAGGTGACCCTGAAGCTGGCGGACGTGGGCGGCCCGAGCGCGGGGCTGCTGTTCTCGCTCGGGATCGTCGACAAGCTGGACGGGGACGGGAGCGGGGGCGACCTCACCGGCGGGAGGAACATCGCCGGTACCGGAACCATCACCGCCGACGGGACCGTGGGGGCCGTGGGCGGGGTCGCGCTGAAGACGCGGGCGGCGCGGCGGGACGGGGCGACGGTCTTTCTGGTGCCGAAGGACGAGTGCGCCGATGCGAAGGCCGAGCTGCCGAAGGGGTTGCGGCTGGTGCCGGTGGCGACGCTCAAGGGGGCGGTGTCCGACCTGGTGGCGTTGGAGAAGGGAACGAAGGTTCCCAGCTGTTGAGTTCCGCGTGCGGGTGAGGGGTGGACCGGTCGCGCAGTTCTGCGCGCCCCTGACGGGGTGAAGGGGTGTCTATGCGGGCGTCGGCGCCGCCAGGCGCAGGCCGACTTCCACCAGGGTCCAGCCGAGGCGGGTGCGGAGCTCCTGCTTCGGGGGCGTGGCCGCGGCTGCCAGACGGTACGCGTCCGCCTGCGTGCGCAGGTGGGTCATCCGGTGCCGGGCGAGCTGGTTCTGCGTGTGCATGTCGTGCCTCTCAGTCCGTCTCGATGGGGAAGAGGTGCGTGTGGACGCGTACGTGCTCGGCGTCAGGGGCGTCCGCCGCGGGGGCCCGGTCCCGGTAGCCGTCGATCAGGTCGTGCATCCTGCCGATCAGTTCGGTCGCGAGCTCCGGTGTGAGCCGCAGGCTCATGTCGCTCATGTCGCTGGAGCGGGCCCAGGCCTGCGGCCACCGGTCGCGGGTGCCGAGCCAGGCGGACAGCTCGCGGGCATGACGTGCGGCGCCCTCCTGGAGGAACACCTCCGTCAGCCCCCGCACCTCGGGACTCGCGTCCTCGAAGTCGGCGCTGTCGAAGCGGAGGCCCTGGTCCACCGCCTGCCACCACCGCTCCCGGCCCTTGCCGCGCTCCGGGGCGTCCTCGACGAAGCCGTGCTCGGCGAGCTGGCGCAGGTGGTAGCTGGTCGCGCCGCTGGACTCGCCCAGCCGCTCGGCCAGTTGGGACGCGGTGGCGGGGCCGTGCTGCCGCAGGGCGTCCAGCAGCTGCATGCGCAGCGGGTGGGCGAGCCCGCGCAGTGATCGTGCGTCCAGCCGGCGCTGTCTCCGGTCCTCGTGCTCCGTCATGCGTACAAAGGTATCGATGCAAAGGATGCTTTGCAACCACTCTTTTGCATCGTCTTCCGTACCGGGTTCTCGGGAACTCCTGTGGACGTGCCGTTACTTGACGAACCCCTCCGCCTTCATCCAGTCCAGCGCCACCTGGTGCGGGTCCTCCCCGGCCACGTCCACCTTCGCGTTGAGTGTCTGGGCCACCGTGTTGTCCAGCTTCGCCGTGACCGGGTCCAGGACCGCCGCGATGGCCGGCCACTTCTTCAGGGCCTTGGTGTTGATCACGGGAGCCGCGTTGTAGTTGGGGAAGAACCTCCGGTCGTCCTGCATCACCACCAGGTTCATGGACCTGATGCGGCCGTCGGTCGTGAAGACCTCGCCGTAGGTGCAACTGCCCTTCTGCACCTGGGTGTAGATGATCCCGGTGTCCATCTGCGTGACGTTCCTGGCCGGCACGCTCATGCCGTACGCCTTCTCCATGCCGGGCAGACCGTCGGCGCGGTTGGCGAACTCGCCCTCCACGCACAGGGTCACCGCCCCGGGGTCCGATCTCGCCAGCGCGGCCACGTCCGACAGTGTCTTCGTGCCGTACTTCTCGAAGGCGGCCTGGTTCATGGCCAGTGCGTAGGTGTTGTCGAGCCGGGAGGGCGGGAGCCAGGTCAGGCCGTTGGCGAGGTCGGCGTCGTGGACCGCCTGCCACTGCCGCCGCGGGTCGGGGATGGGACGGCTGTTGCCCAGGTAGGTGATCCACGCGGTGCCCGTGTACTCGTACATCCCGTCGGCCTCACCGGACTTGACCGCCTCACGGGCCCCGACCGACCCCTGGATGCCGGTGCGGTCGAGGACCTGCGCGCCCGCCGCCTCGAAGGCGATGCCCATGATCGCGCCGAGGATCAGCTGTTCCGTGAACTCCTTGGAGGTGACGGTGAGATGGGCGCCCTTGAGGGGCTCACCGGCTCCGATCGAGCCCGGTGTCACGTCGTCGACCATCGGGGAGCCGCTCATCAGACCGCAGCCGGCGGCCGGCAGCAGGGCCAGCAGCAGCGCCAGCGGCACACAGGGCGTTCTCACCGGCCCACCTCCAGACCCCGCGGCCGGAGCAGGATCTCCGCCAGTGAGGCCAGCCAGTCCACCAGCAGGGCCAGGGCCACCGTCAGGACCGAGCCGAGGACCAGCACCGGCATGCGCTGGTTGGTGATGCCGGTGGTGATCAGTACGCCCAGGCCGCCACCCCCGCCGAAGGTGGCCAGCGTCGCCGTGCCGACGTTGAGGACCAGGGCCGTACGCACGCCCGCGAGGATCAGCGGGACGGCCAGCGGCAGCTCCACCTTCCGCAGCACGCCCAGCGGGGACATGCCGATGCCGCGCGCCGCCTCCAGGAGCGTCGGGTCGTTCGCCCTCAGGCCCGCGATGGTGTTGGACAGGACCGGGAGGATCGCGTAGACGATGATGCCGATCAGGGCCGGCCTCTCGCCGACGCCCAGCCAGACGACCAGCAGGGCCAGCAGGCCGATCGCCGGGGTCGCCTGGCCCATGTTGGCGAAGGCCATCGCCACCGGGGTGACCTTCCGGAAGGCCCTGCGGGTCAGCAGGATGCCCAGCGGGATCGCGATGATCAGCACGAAGAACGTCGAGATCGCGGTCAGTTTCACCTGTTGCCACAGGCACGTGGAGACCTGGCCGTGGGAGAGGGCGTTCGCGGAGATCGTGTCCAGGTGGGCCTGCTGGAACCACAGCCAGGTGGCCAGCAGCAGCGCCACCAGGAACGCCGGCAGGAACGTCAGCTTCCGCCAGGTGATGCGGCGGGCCGGCGGCCCCTGCCGCGGCGGCGGGGTCTCCTGATCCGCCTCGCCCCCGCCCTCGTCGAGGAAGGCCAGGTCCCTGACCTCGTGCTCGCCCTCGGGGCGGATGCCGGGAGACGTGCTCACGCCTTCTGCTCCCCTCTCTCGCCCTCCTGTTCGGCATGGGTCTGGGCGGCCCTGGCCTCCTCGAGTTCGTGCTGGTGCTCCATCGCCTCCAGGCGGTCGGCCTCCAGGAGTTCGTGCACCGAGTTCATCAGGGTCTCCATGTCGACCACCCCGATGAACTCGCCGCGCCGCCCGGTCACCGCGACCCGGCCCGCGTTGTCGGTCAGCACCGCCTCCAGCGCGTCCCGCAGGGTCGCGTCCCGGGTCACCGTGTCGTGCACCAGCGTGCCGGCCCGGGCCAGCGAGCCCCTGGCCCGCATCAGGTCGCCGCGCCGCAGCCACTTGTAGGGGCGGCCGCGCCTGTCCAGCAGCAGGATCTCGTTGGTGCCGCTGCCCCGCAGCTTGTTGAAGATCTCCTGGAGCGGGGTGTCCAGGGTGACCGTCGGGTAGTCCCCCATCTCGACGTCCCGGACCCGGGTGAGGTTCAGCCGTTTCAGGGCCGCGCCCGCGCCGACGAAACCCGAGACGAAGTCGTCCGCCGGATTGGTGAGGATCGCCTCCGGGGTGTCGAACTGGGCGATGTGCGAGCGTTCGCGCAGGACGGCGATCCGGTCCCCGAGCTTGATTGCCTCGTCGAAGTCGTGGGTGACGAAGACGATCGTCTTGTGCAGTTCGCGCTGGAGCCGGATCAGCTCGTCCTGGAGGTGGTCGCGGGTGATCGGGTCGACGGCGCCGAACGGCTCGTCCATCAGCAGCACCGGCGGATCGGCGGCCAGTGCCCGGGCCACGCCCACCCGCTGCTGCTGCCCGCCGGAGAGGGCGCGCGGATAGCGGCCGTGGAACTCGCCGGGGTCCAGGCCGACCAGGTCGAGCAGTTCCTCGACTCGGGCGTGGATCCGGGCCTTCGGCCAGCGCAGCATCTTCGGGACCAGGGCGATGTTCTGGGCGACCGTCATGTGCGGGAACAGCCCGGCGGACTGGATGGCGTAGCCGACCTTGCGGCGCAGCCGCACCGCGTCGATGTCGGTGACGTCCTCGCCGCCGATCCGGATCCGGCCGCAGGTCGGCTCGATCAGCCGGTTGATCATCTTCAGGGTGGTGGACTTGCCGCAGCCGGACGGGCCGACGAAGATCACCGTCTCGCCCGCCCCGATCTCCATGTTCACGTTGTCCACGGCCGGCTGCGGGCTGCCCGGGTAGCGCTTGGTCAGGTTCTCCAGCTCGATCGCGGCGCCATGGGATTCAGCCACGGATCCCCCTCGGAATGGTCAGCCGTCCGATCAGGACGTAGGCCGCGTCGAACAGCAGCGCGAGGATGATGATCCCGACGGTGCCCGCGAGCACCTGGTTCAGCGCGTTCTTGCTGCCCAGTGAGGCCAGTCCGCGGAAGATCTCGTTGCCGAGGCCGGGACCGGAGGCGTAGGCGGCGATCGCGGCGATGCCCATCAGCATCTGCGTGGAGACCCGGATGCCGGTCAGGATCGGCGGCCAGGCCAGCGGCAGCTCCACCCGCAGCAGCCGCGCGGCCCGGGACATGCCGATGCCACGGGCCGCGTCCACCAGCATCGGGTCCACCCCGCGCAGGCCCACGATGGAGTTCCGCACGATCGGCAGCAGCCCGTACAGCGTCAGGGAGATCACCGTCGGCGGGACGCCGAGGCCCACCACCGGGATCAGCAGACCGATCATGGCGAGGGAGGGGATGGTGAGGACGGTGGCGGTCGCGGTGGTGGCGAGGTTGCCCGCCCACTCGCTGCGGTAGGTGACGACACCGGTCACCACGCCGATCAGGGTCGCCGCGACCATGCACTGGAAGACCGCGCTCGCGTGCTGGTAGGCGTCCGTGAGCAGGGTCTGGTGCCGGTTGCCCAGGTACTCCCAGAAGCTCACGTGCGCTCACCCCGGACTCCGGACGGTCAGGTCGTCCCTTCGCTGTCCGTCGCGGCCTGTTCCACCAGCGGGATGATCCGCAGCGGAACGGGGTTCTCCATGACGATCGCCGTGGAGGCCCGGACAATGCCATCAAAACCGACGACCCGGTCGATCACCCGCTGGAGGTCGGCGTTGGAGCGGGCCACCAGCCGGCACAGCATGTCCCCGGTGCCCGTGGTGGTGAGCAGTTCCAGCACTTCCGGCACGGTCGCCAAGTGGGCCCGTACGTCCGGGCCTTGGCCCTGCCTGATCTGCAGCGTGGCGAACGCGGTGACCGGGTAGCCGAGGGCCGCCGGGTCCACCTGCGGGCCGAATCCCTGGATCACTCCATTCGACTGAAGCCGGTCGAGACGCGCCTGCACGGTGCCGCGCGCCACCCCCAGCCGGCGGGACATCTCCAGCACACCGATCCGCGGCTCCCGGGCCAGCAGGACCAGGATCCGCCCGTCAAGATGATCGATCGCCATACCCGCCTCCGGATGGTCATCCTGCACAGAAAGTCCGGCGGTACGGCCGTACCGCTGAACATATTGCCCACTCGAAACCGGAACTATTGCGCACCTTGTGTGCCAGGGCCACCCTTCGACCATGACGCAGACCACACAGCACACTCCCGACACGACCACCCGGCAAGACGACCCCTTCCCGGTCAAGGGAATGGACGCGGTCGTCTTCGCCGTCGGCAACGCCAAGCAGGCGGCGCACTACTACTCCAGCGCCTTCGGCATGCGGCTGGTCGCCTACTCCGGACCGGAGAACGGCAGCCGGGAGACCGCGAGCTACGTCCTGGAGAACGGCTCGGCGCGGTTCGTCCTCACCTCCGTCGTCCGGCCGGAGACCGAGTGGGGCACCTTCCTGTCCCGGCACGTCGCCGAGCACGGCGACGGCGTCGTGGACCTGGCCATCGAGGTCCCCGACGCGCGGGCCGCGTTCGCGTACGCCGTCGAGCACGGCGCCCGGCCGCTGGCCGAGCCGTACGAACTCAAGGACGAGCACGGCACCGTCGTCCTCGCCGCGATCGCCACGTACGGCGAGACCCGCCACACCCTGGTCGAGCGGACCGGCTACGACGGCCCGTACCTGCCGGGCTTCGTCGCCTCGTCCCCGATCGTCGAGCCGCCCGCCCGCCGTACCTTCCAGGCCGTCGACCACTGCGTCGGCAACGTCGAACTCGGCCGCATGAACGAGTGGGTCGGCTTCTACAACAAGGTCATGGGCTTCACGAACATGAAGGAGTTCGTGGGCGACGACATCGCCACCGAGTACAGCGCGCTGATGTCCAAGGTCGTCGCCGACGGCACCCTCAAGGTCAAGTTCCCGATCAACGAGCCCGCCGTCGCGAAGAAGAAGTCCCAGATCGACGAGTACCTGGAGTTCTACGGCGGGGCGGGCGTCCAGCACATCGCGCTGAACACCAACGACATCGTCGAGACGGTACGGACCATGAGCGCGGCCGGCGTCGAGTTCCTCGACACCCCCGACTCCTACTACGACACCCTCGGTGAGTGGGTCGGCGACACCCGGGTGCCCCTCGGCACCCTGCGCGAACTGAAGATCCTCGCCGACCGGGACGAGGACGGCTACCTGCTGCAGATCTTCACCAAGCCGGTCCAGGACCGCCCGACGGTCTTCTTCGAGATCATCGAACGTCACGGCTCCATGGGCTTCGGCAAGGGCAACTTCAAGGCCCTCTTCGAGGCGATCGAGCGCGAGCAGGAGCGCCGCGGCAACCTGTGAGCCGACGGACCGCCGAGGCGGTGGCCCGCCGCCACGGCGGGCCACCGGCCGACGGGCGCCGGCCGGTCACTGCGGGGCCTCCTCGTCCGGCGGCTGGTCGCCCAGGGTGCTCAGGGTCGCCCGCGCCACCGGGGCCTGCAAAGGGGAGAAGTACGGGTTGATGCGCAGGGCGTCCTGGAGATGGCGACGGGCCGAGGCGTCCAGCTCCAGATCACGTTCGATCATGCCCCGGTGGAAGGCGTAGGACGCGCTGCGGACCCCGCCGCCCTTCGTCGAGTCCGTCGCGATCGAGGCGTAGCGCAGCGCCTCCTTGTCGTCGCCGGCCCGGTGCAGCGCCCACCCGAGCGCGTCCGCGACCTCGATGCCCGGCTGCCGGTCCCACTCCGCCGACAGCCGCTGCACCCCCTCCTGGGCGTCCCCGTGGTCCGCCTCGTACCGCCCCACCAGCAACTCGTCGTCGACCCCGGCGTCCGCCTCCCGCCGCACCCGCGTCTGCATCAGCGCGTACTGCGCCTCCGCCTGCTGTCCCATCCCCAGCGCCTCGTACAGCTCGGCCAGTTCCAGGGTGACGTCCGGAGTCGGCCGGTGTCCGAGCGCCCCCTGGTACGCGGTCAGCGCCTCCTGGGTGCGGCCCAGCGCGGCCAGCGCCCGGCCCTGCCCGGCCCGCGCCGCGGGCTGGTCGGGGTCCAGGCGCACCGCCGCCGTGAAGTGCCGCAGCGCGTCGTCGCGCTCTCCCCGCTCGAAGGCCAGCTGCCCGGCCTGGGTCAGGTACGCGGCCTGCTCGGCGGGGGTACCGGCGGCCGCCGCCGCGTCCGTCACCTGCGCCACCGCGTCCTCCCGCCAGCCCCGGTCCCGGTACACGGCCGAGGCCCGGGCCATCACGGCGGGCTTCGCGGCCGCTCCGGGCTTCAGGGCCATCAGCTTGTCGAGCGCGGACCTGGCCGCCTTGTAGTCGCCGAGCCCGTCGTAGGCGTCGATCAGCACCGGATACGTCGACCACCGCTTGGGCGCCGCCTTCAGCGCCGCCTCGCCGAACTGCCTGGCCGTCGCGAAGTCCCGGCGCGCGTTCGCCAGCGCGGCCAGAGCCGCCAGCGCGTCCGTGTTGCCCTTGGCCGCCGTCCGGAGGGAGGTCTGCAGCGCCCGCTCGGCCCGCGGATAGTCGGCGGTGTCGGCGGTCCGGCGCGCCCGCTCCACGTAGGCCGCTCCGAGCACCGCCCAGGCCCGCGCGTCCTTGGGCTGCGCCCGCACCCGGCTCTCCCGCGCGCCGATGAGCGAGGTGAGGTCGGGCAGCGCGGCGGGCAGGCCGTCGAGGACGGCCGTCTGCGTCGCCGCCTGGGCCGCCGCCTGTGCCTTCGCCTGGGCCGCCCCCTGGGCCCGGGACCCGGCCGCCGGGGGCGCGGCGGCGCCGCGCGGTGCCGGGTGCTGCGGCCACAGCAGCAGGACCGCGCCCGCCGCCGCCCCGCCCGCCAGCGAGCCGACCAGCAGCCGCCGCAGCACCCTGCGGCGGCGCGGCGGCTGCGGCTCCGTGAGCAGCGAGGCGGTGGGCCCTGACGGTCGGTTATCGAGCGAGCACATGCCGGACACTGTGCGTCAATACGACGACCGCGCCCCGGCGGCCCAAGGAGGGCGCCGGTGGGGTTCACACCGATGGCCCCGGGTGCGACGCTGTGATCATGAGCCGAATCGAAGCCCCCCGGGACGAGACCACCGGCAACCTCACCGACCGGCTCCTTGCGGGTCTGCCGGCCGACGCGGTCCTCGTGGACCCCGACGTGACCAGCTCCTACGCCAACGACATGGCGAGCTTCTGCCCGGCCGGCGCCCCGGCCGTCGTCGTACTGCCGCGCACGGTCGAGCAGGTCCAGCACGTCCTGCGCACCGCCACCGAGCTGCGGGTCCCGGTCGTCCCGCAGGGCGCCCGCACCGGCCTGTCCGGCGGCGCCAACGCCACCGACGGCTGCATCGTGCTGTCCCTGACCAGGATGGACCGCATCCTGGAGATCTCGCCGGTCGACCGGATCGCCGTGGTCGAGCCCGGCGTCGTCAACGCCACCCTCTCCCGCGCGGTCGAGGAGCACGGCCTCTCCTACCCGCCGGACCCCTCCAGCTGGGAGATGTGCACGATCGGCGGCAACATCGGCACGGCCTCGGGCGGGCTGTGCTGCGTGAAGTACGGGGTGACCGCCGAGTACGTCCTCGGCCTGGACGTCGTCCTCGCCGACGGACGGCTGCTGTCCACCGGCCGGCGCACCGCCAAGGGCGTCGCCGGATACGACCTGACCCGGCTGTTCGTCGGTTCCGAGGGCTCGCTCGGTGTCGTCGTACGGGCCGTCCTGGCCCTGAAGCCCAAGCCGCCGCAGCAGCTGGTGCTGGCCGCCGAGTTCGGCTCCGCGGCCGCCGCCTGCGACGCGGTGTGCCGGATCATGGCGGGCGGGCACATACCGTCCCTCCTCGAACTGATGGACCGTACGACCGTGAAAGCGGTCAACGAACTCACCCACATGGGCCTGCCGGAGTCGACCGAGGCGCTGCTCCTGGCCGCCTTCGACACCCCGGACCCGGCCGCCGACCTCGCCGCGCTCGGCGCGCTCTGCGAGGAGGCGGGCGCCACCCAGGTGGTCCCCGCCGACGACGCGGCCGAGTCCGAACTCCTCCTCCAGGCCCGGCGGACCTCGCTGGTCGCGCTGGAAGCCGTCAAGGGCACCACGATGATCGACGACGTGTGCGTGCCCCGCTCGCGGCTCGGTGACCTGATCGAAGGGGTCGAGCGCATCGCGGAGAAACACCGGCTGACCATCGGGGTGGTCGCTCACGCGGGCGACGGCAACACGCATCCCACGGTCTGCTTCGACGCGCGGGACCCCGACGAGTGCCGCCGCGCCCGCGAGTCCTTCGACGAGATCATGGCCCTCGGACTGGAGCTCGGCGGCACCATCACCGGCGAACACGGCGTCGGGGTCCTGAAGAAGGAGTGGCTGGCCCGGGAGATCGGGCCGGTGGGCGTGGAGATGCAGCGGGCCGTGAAGGACGCCTTCGACCCGCTGGGCCTCCTCAACCCCGGCAAGCTGTTCTAGAACGGTCATCCGTCATCCGTCACCGCGTTCACCGGGCGAGCAACTGGTCGAGCGCGTCGTCGATCCCGAGCCGCCCGCCTTCGGTCCCCGGCGGCACCACCCGCAGCGTCCGCTCCAGCCAGGCGGACACCTGGGGGACCGGTGCCTCCAGCAGGGCGTCCCCGTCGGGTGAACTCAGCGCCATCAGCACGACACTGCGGCCCTCCGCCTTCGTCGTCCACACCCGCACGTCGCCGTGCCCGCACGGGCGGAACACCCCCTCCACCAGAAGGTCGCGGGCGAAGGTCCAGTGGACCGGGGAGTCCGAGGTGACGTGGAAGCTGACATGGACGGCGTACGGGTCGTCGGAGCGGTAGAGGAGCCGTGCCGGGACCGGGATGCTCCGCTCGGGGGACAGGATGAGCCGCAGCTCCAGTTCGCGCTCCACCACGGTGTGTTGCATGACGTTCGTTCCTCTCCGTCGGTCGTGCGGGCGCCGGTGGGCGGCCCCGTACGAGGGAGAGGAGCGGGAGCCGCTCGCATTACGCGGGTTCCGGGAGATTTTTTCCACCGTGCCGGAGGGGCGCACGGGAATGCCCGGAAAGGGGCGGGTCCTGCGGGACTGGCGGTGGTGGGCACGCGCGTCTGATAGATGTGGAGCCTCCCACACGACCCCCGAGCAGATACGGGATGACGGACATGACCGCCCCAACCCCGGCACCCGGTGACGAACGGCCCCGCGAGGGCTACTACCCGGACCCGTCCATCCCCGGCTACGTCCGCTACTGGAACGGCGCCGCGTGGGTGCCGGGCACCAGCCGTCCGGCGCCGTCCGGCGGCGAGCAGCTCGCACCGCCGCCCGGTTCCCGCCCCGCTACCCCCGTGGTGGAGGAGACCGGCCCGCACTTCTTCGACGAGGACCCGCAGCAGGGTGCCTCCGACTGGACGGCCGAGGGGCGTGCCTGGGGCACCGACCCCCGGGCTGCGGCGGGTTCGCCGCCGCAGCCCGACGGCCGGTCGTCCCACACGGACGGCTCGGCGACGATCCCGCCGGCGGACCAGGGGGACGTCGACTCCGGCGGCACGTTCATCTTCCGCAGGCCGACGCCGGGCCCCGCGGGCACCCCGCCGGCCGACCGGCCGCCCGTGGACGAGGGCACGATGACCTTCCGCGCGGTCCGCGCCGACAACCCCCCGAACGCAGGGGCCCCGGCGGGCGGTCCGGGCCCCGGCGCGGCGGGTCCGGGCGGGTTCGGCGCGCAGGGCCCGGCCGGTGCTCCCGGTGGCGGCCGCCCCGGCTTCGGCGCCGGGAAGGCCGCCGCGGAACGGGCCGCGGCCCCCGCTCCGGGCGCGTCCCAGGCCGTCGCTCCCGCCGTACCCCCGCAGGCCGCCGGGTCCCAGCCCGGGGCCGGCGCCCCGATGACCTCCGGGCCCGGCGGGGGGCAGTCCTCCTGGGCGCAGCAGGTGCACCGGCTCGCGGGTGAGCAGCAGGCCGCGCCCTGGAAGCCGCCGGTGGAGGACGTCTTCCAGGCGGCCGCCCGGCGGCAGGCGGCGGCCCGTCCCGCCGGGCTCGGCAAGCGGTTCGCCGCACGGCTCGTCGACAACCTGGTGGTCGGCGTGGTGACCGCCGCGGCCGCCGTTCCGTTCGGCACCCGGGCGGCCGACCACGTGCAGGACAAGATCGACGCGGCCAAGCTCTCCGGCCGTACCGAGACCGTCTGGCTGCTCGACGGCACGACCGGCCTGTACCTCGGCGTCGTGCTCGCCGTCCTGCTCCTCGCCGGCCTCCTCTACGAGGTGCTGCCCACCGCCAAGTGGGGCCGCACGCTCGGCAAGAAGCTGTTCGCCCTGGAGGTACGGGACATCGAGGGCCACGAGCCCCCGGCCTTCGGCGCCGCGCTGCGCCGCTGGCTGGTGTACACCGTGCCCGCTCTGCTCGGCATCGGGATCGTCGGCGTGGCCTGGTGCCTGTTCGACCGGCCCTGGCGCCAGTGCTGGCACGACAAGGCGGCGCACACCTTCGTCGCCGGCTGACGGGGCGTCCTACCCCGTACGGCCCCGCGCCGGATGCGGCCGGGGCGGCTTCGCGGTCCACTCGGGCCATGAGCACCGAACCGCCCCCGGGCTCCGGACAGCCGCCGGAGGACGACCCGTTCAGGAAGCAGCCCCCGTCCGGCCCGCCGGACGGGGGCCGGGGGCCGGGCTCGCCGTACGACACCCCCTACGGCGGCGCGCAGCCCCCGCCGCCCTCCTCCGGCGGCGGCCCCTACGGAGCGGGCGGTGGCGGCCCCTACGACGGCGCGGGCGGCGGACCCTACGGCGGTGGTGCCGGCGGCTATCCCGCCGATCCGCTCGCCGGGATGCCGCCGCTCGCCGACAGCGGCCGGCGCACCCTGGCCCGGATCATCGACATGGTCCTGGTGCTCATCGTGGTCTGGCTGCTCACCTGGGCCTTCGGGGTGCGCGAGTACGAGGTGAACGGCGACAAGATGGAGGTCGGCAAGTCCTTCGCGCAGTCGCTGGTCGCCGCCGTCCTGTTCATCGGGTACGACACCCTGATGACCGCCAAGGCGGGGCGGACCCTCGGCAAGAAGTGGCTCGGCATGCGGGTCGCCGACCTGGCCGACGGCGCCACGCCCTCGGCCCAGACCTCGCTGGTGCGGGCCCTGGTGCTGTGGCTGCCGTTCGCCTTCTGCTGCGCCTGCGTGTGGACGGTCATCTGCGGTGGCTGGAGCTACTTCGACAAGCCGTACAAGCAGGGCCTGCACGACAAGGCCGCGAAGACGGTCGTGGTGAGTACGAGGAACTGACACCGGGGGCGCACAAGCAGTCGGCGGGTCCGTCAGTCTCACGGACCCGCCGACTTTCCGGTGCTTCTCGGGTGTACGGGCGTCAGGGCGCGGAGTGCTCCCGGACGGACTCGGCCGCGGCGGCGGCCACGGTCTCCCGGTGCAGGGGCACCCGCACCTCGGGTGATGCGATCGGGGCGGGCTCGGACTGTGCGACCGCGTGCGGCCGGGGGAGCGGAACCGTCATGGCGACCAGCAGTCCCAGACCGAGCGCCGCGAGCGCGATGACCGCGATCCCGATGCCCGAACTCGTCTGTGACAGCAGCAGCATGGCGAGCGTCGAGCAGATCACGGTGCACGAACCGTAGACGAGCTGTGCCGGGGTCGGACGAGGCATGGCAATCGTGTCCTCGGAAGGTGTGGGGGTGAGACGGGGAGCCGGCCTTGCTTTCCACCGGCGTCCTGGCGTTCCACCGTTCGACTCTATTCGCGTGCATGCCCGAGCGGAACGTCCGGTAAGCGTGACCTAACCCACGGTACCGGTGCACAGGGGGCGCACGGTCGCATGGCATACGGCAACCCGAGGCATATGCGCGCCGGTTGAGCGAGGTCCGTCAGGGGCCGACCGGTACCACGGCGTCCGTAAAGCGAACTTCCTCTCCGCATAGTGCAGTTGAACTGTCCAAGTCAAGGTCTGTCTTTTCTCGTAAACCAGTAGTCAAATGACGTCACTTGAATCGACGCGTTGAACGTGCGCGCACGGATCCTTCCATGAATCCGGACCCCCCTTCCGTGTGCGCGGACGCGGGGGAGGACCTCAAGTGACCAGTAGATCTTGGACGTTGAGAGCGCTCGCCATCGGGGTGACACTCGCGACGGCGTCCGCGGGCTTCACCACCTTCGCGACGGCCCAGGCCGCGACGAAACCGGCGAGCTCCACCGTCGACCGGAAGGACCCGGCGACGAAGCAGGACGAACACGACCTCGACGGCCCCCTGAGCAAGACCCAGGAGGCCCAGCGGCAGGAAGCCCTCGACCAGGTCATATCCGGCAAGGCCCAGGTCAAGGAACGGGACGGCTCCAAGGTCGTCCAGCTCAAGGGCAAGAAGGGTGACAGCAAGTACGTCGAACTCGGCCGGGAGAAGACCGACAAGATCTTCACCATCCTGGTGGAGTTCGGCGACCAGAGCGACCCCCGCTACGGCGGCACGGTCGGACCGCTGCACAACCAGATAGCCGAGCCGGACCGCGCCAAGGACAACTCCACGGCCTGGCAGGCGGACTACAACCAGGCCCACTTCCAGGACCTCTACTTCGGCACCGGCAAGAAGACCGAGTCGCTGAAGAAGTACTACGAGAAGCAGTCCTCGGGCCGCTACTCGGTCGAGGGCGAGGTCACCGACTGGGTCAAGGTCCCCTACAACGAGGCCCGTTACGGCAACAACGCCTGCGGCTCCACCACCTGCTCCAGCGTCTGGAACCTGGTCCGCGACGGCCTGACGTCCTGGGTCGCCGGCCAGAAGGCGGCAGGCGAGTCCGACGCCGCCATCAAGGCCGACCTCGCCCAGTACGACCAGTGGGACCGCTACGACTACGACGGCGACGGCAACTTCAACGAGCCCGACGGCTACGTCGACCACTTCCAGATCGTGCACGCCGGTGAGGACGAGTCCGCGGGCGGCGGCGCCCAGGGCACCGACGCCATCTGGGCGCACCGCTGGTACGCCTTCGGCACGGACGCCGGCGCCACCGGTCCCGCGGGCAACAAGCTCGGCGGCACCCAGGTCGGTGACACCGGTATCTGGGTCGGCGACTACACCATGCAGCCGGAGAACGGCGGACTCGGCGTCTACGCCCACGAGTACGGCCACGACCTCGGTCTGCCCGACGAGTACGACACCAATGGCGGCGACAACTCCACCGGCTTCTGGACCCTGATGTCCTCCGGCTCCTGGCTGGGCACCGGCAAGAACGCGATCGGTGACCTGCCCGGCGACATGAACGCCTGGGACAAGCTCCAGCTCGGCTGGCTCAACTACGGCGTGGCCAAGGCCGGCACGAAGTCCTCGCACAAGCTGGGCGTGGCCGAGTACAACACCAAGGACAAGCAGGCCCTGGTGGTCTCGCTGCCCGACAAGGCGGTCACCACCACCGTCGTCGCCCCCGCCCAGGGCGCGACCCAGTGGTGGAGCGGCAGCGGTGACAACCTCAAGAACACGCTGACCCGTGACGTCGACCTGACCGGCAAGTCCTCGGCGGCGCTGAGCCTGGACGGCTGGTACGACATCGAGTCGGGCTACGACTACCTCTACGCCGAGGTGTCCACCGACGGCGGTGCCAACTGGACCGCCCTGGACGGCACGGCCGACGGCCAGGCCATCCCGCGCGACGGCAGCGACAAGCCGGCGCTCACCGGTTCGGTCGACGCCTACACCAAGCTGTCGTACCCGCTGAACGCCTACGCGGGCCAGAAGATCCAGCTGCGGTTCCGCTACCAGACCGACGGCGGGGTCGCCCTGAAGGGCTTCGCGGCGGACGAGATCACGGTGACCGCGGACGGCTCGGCCCTCTTCTCCGACAACGCGGAGTCGGCGGACCCGGCGTGGACGGCGTCCGGCTTCTCCCGGATCGGCGCGTCCTTCACCAAGGACTACGCGCAGTACTACATCGCGGAGAACCGCCAGTACGTGTCGTACGACAAGACCCTCAAGACCGGTCCGTACAACTTCGGCTTCTCGACGACCCGTCCGGACTGGGTGGAGCACTACCCGTACCAGAACGGCCTGTTGATCTGGAAGTGGGACACCTCCGAGGCGGACAACAACACCGGTGTCCACCCGGGCACCGGTCTGATCCTGCCGATCGACTCGCACCCGACGGCGCTGAAGTGGTCCAACGGCACGCTGATGCGCAACCGCATCCAGGCCTACGACTCGCCGTTCAGCCTCTACGCGAGCGACGGGATCACGCTCCACAGCGCGGACGTGGCGACCAAGATCAGGCAGTCGTCCGGGGTGTCGGTCTTCAACGACCACAAGAGCACCTACTACGACGCCTCCAACCCGGCCGGCGGTGTCAAGATCACTGACACCAACACGAAGATCAACATCGTCACGGAGGCCAAGGACGGCTCGACGATGTCCCTCCAGGTCGGTCCTGCGGTGAAGTAACTCGCATCTTCGCAGGTCAGAGACGTATCGGCGGCGACCCCCTGGCGGGTCGCCGCCGATCGTGTTTAGGTGCGTCCTGTGGCTCTCTTATTGACACCGACTCGTACGGGGGTATGACCGCATGGCCGCAGGAGGGTTCTGCAAGCTGCCGAACGGCAGCGTGGTGGTGGCACTGAACCTGCCCAGCCCCGCCCCTGCCGGGGGCACCGCCGGGGTCCGGGTGCTGGTCCTCGCCCAGAACCGCGCCCGCGCCCTGACCAGGCTCCGCAACTTGGGCATGCGAGCCGTCTACCTGCGGGGCAACGCCGCCCCGCCGACCCCGGACGAGATCACGGCCGTCCTTCACCACCCCGACGGCCTCATATGGAGAACGGCCCCTGACAACGGTGTCACGGCGACGGAACTGTGGCATCCGATCAGATCCCTGCTACGAAGATCGGCAGTCGCATAACCGACCCACCACTGGCCCACGACCCCCAGCCTCAGGGGCGCGGGGATGCCGCGCGACCAGCCCCCACCGGGCGTGCACCCGGCCCACCGCGAGCCCGCGATCCTGCTCTGAGTGGCGGGTCTCTCAGCAGGCGGGGGTGCGACTCCCAACCGCAGGGGCGCGGGGAACTGCGCGACCAGCCCGCACCGGGCGTGCGCCCGGCCCACCGCGAGCCTGCTCTGAGTGGCGGGTCTCTCAGCAGGCGGGGGTGCGACTCCCAACCTCAGGGGCGCGGGGAACTGCGCGACCAGCCCCCACCGGGCGCGCGCCAGGACACCACCCGGCTCGGCACCGCCGAAGTCCGCCGGCGCGGCGTGCAACCGGCGGGCACCCCGTAGGGCGCGGCCCTCACACCACCGGCTTGCCCGTCAGCTCCACGCCCGCCTCACGCATCTCCTCCAGCGCCCGTTCCGTCGTCTCCTCGGCCACCCCCGCCGTCAGGTCCAGGAGGACCTGGGTGCGGAAGCCCTCCCGCACGGCGTCCAGGGCGGTCGCCCGCACGCAGTGGTCCGTCGCGATCCCCACCACGTCCACCTCGTCGATCTTGCGGGCCCGCAGCCAGTCCGCCAGCCCGACCCCGTTCTCGTCCGCGCCCTCGAAGCCGCTGTACGCCGCGGCGTACGCCCCCTTGCTGAACACGGCGTCCACCGCGCCGGAGGCGACCGCAGGGGCGAAGTTCGGGTGGAAGCCGACGCCCTCGGTGCCGGCCACGCAGTGCGCCGGCCAGCTGTGCACATAGTCGGGGTTGTCCGCGAAGTGGCCGCCCGGCGCGATGTGGTGGTCGCGGGTGGCCACCACATGGCGGTAGCCGGCGGGTGCCTGTCCGATCAGCTCCGTGACCGCGGCGGCCACGTCGGCGCCGCCCGACACCGCGAGGCTGCCCCCCTCACAGAAGTCGTTCTGCACATCAACGACGATCAAGGCGCGGCGCATGGTCGGTGTCCTTCGCGTTCGGTGTCGGGTCTGTCGAGGGGGGAGACGCAGGAGAGAGGGGTGCGGGCCCGGCCTGAACCTCCGAGCGTAGAGACTTACGGGGGCGTAGGGGAGGGGGCTTTGCGGGGCGCGTACGCGGGCACCCGCTCTAGCTACCCGAGCGCCCCTGGACGTACTCCGTCGGAAGGACCGCTTCTCCGCGCGAGAGCTGGGTCGCGGACAGGGGCAGATTGGCCTTGGCCGTGGCATGACGGGCACGGGACGCGTCCAGCGGTTCGCGGGCGACCACCTGGCCGGACTTGACCAGTTCGGTCAGCAGCTGCTGGTCGACCAGCTCGGCCGGCACCTCGCCGGTGCCGACGACCTCGGCCTCCGCCACCCCGTCGGCGTCCAGCCGCCGTGCCGCCCACTTGCGGCCGCCGACGGACGTCTTGCCGCCGGTGGACTTCTTGGCCACCGGCACCAGCGGAGCCTTCGGGTCGGCGGACCCGGCGCGGGCGACCAGTTTGTAGACCATGGAGCAGGTGGGGTGGCCGGAGCCGGTCACCAGCTGGGTGCCGACGCCGTACGCGTCCACGGGTGCCGCGGCCAGCGAGGCGATGGCGTACTCGTCGAGGTCGGAGGTCACGACGATCTTCGTGTCCCGGGCGCCCAGCTCGTCCAGCTGCTGGCGGACCCGGTGGGCGACCAGCAGCAGGTCGCCGGAGTCGATGCGGACGGCGCCCAGCTCGGGCCCGGCCACCTCGACGGCCGTACGGACCGCCTCGGCGACGTCGTAGGTGTCGACCAGCAGGGTGGTCCCCCGGCCGAGCGAGTCGACCTGGGCCTGGAACGCGTCGCGCTCGCGGTCGTGCAGCAGGGTGAAGGCGTGGGCGGAGGTGCCCACCGTGGGGATGCCGTAGCGGAAGCCGGCCGCCAGGTCGCTGGTGGTCGCGAAACCGCCGACGTAGGCGGCGCGGGAGGCGGCGACGGCGGCCAGTTCGTGGGTGCGGCGGGCACCCATCTCGATCAGCGGACGGTCGCCCGCGGCCGAGGCCATCCGGGAGGCGGCGGCCGCGATCGCCGAGTCGTGGTTGAGGATGGAGAGGATCACGGTCTCCAGCAGCACGCACTCGGCGAAGGAGCCCTCCACCCGCATGATCGGCGAGCCGGGGAAGTAGACCTCGCCCTCCGGATAGCCCCAGATGTCACCGCTGAAGCGGTAGCCGGCGAGCCGGCGCAGGGTGGGTTCGTCGACGATCTTCCGCTCGGCCAGGAAGCCGAGCACGTCCGGGTCGAACCGGAAGTTCTCCACGGCGTCCAGGACACGCCCGGTTCCCGCCACGACGCCGTACCGGCGCCCCTCCGGCAGCCGCCGGGTGAAGACCTCGAAGACGCTGCGCCGCTCGGCCGTACCGGCCTTGAGCGCGGCCTGCAGCATGGTCAGCTCGTACTGGTCCGTGAAGAGCGCCGTCGAGGGAACGTCCACCGGCAGCCCAAGGTCCGCTGTGTTCATGGCTGGAGATGCTACCCCCATCTCGTCAGTGTGACGATTTATGGGGCGCGTGGCAGCATGGGCCTTGTGACGTCACCCGCTCCCGTAGAGATCGAACGCACCGAGTCGGCGGAGGAGGTCTTCGCCGTACCCGAGCCCGACGTCCCCTGGGTGACGATCGTGCACAACGACCCCGTCAACCTCATGAGCTACGTGACGTACGTCTTCCAGACGTACTTCGGCTATCCCAAGGACAAGGCCACCAAGCTCATGCTTGACGTCCACCACAAGGGCCGGGCGATCGTCTCCAGCGGCACGCGCGAGGAGATGGAGCGCGACGTGCAGGCGATGCACGGCTACGGCCTGTGGGCCACCCTCCAGCAGGACCGGAAATGACCCCGCAGGACCGGGCGTGCCCCTCGCCCGCAGGACCGGACGTGACCCCTTGCCCGCAGGACCGGACGTAGCCAGACCCCGCGACCAGGACCGGAAGCAGCGAACCCTCTCCATGCCAGGAATCTTCGAACCGCTCCCCGGCGGCGGCGCGGCCGTCGCCCTCGACGACGTCGAGATCTCGATCATCCGGACGCTGGCCGTCCAGCTTCTGGAGCTCATCGGCCCCGGTCCCGCCGAGGACGCCCCCGACGACCCGCTCGCCGAGCTCTTCGCCGAGGGGCCGAGCGAGGCGCCCACCGACCCGGTGCTGCGCCGGCTCTTCCCGGACGCCTACGGCGACCCGGAGCGGCTGCCCGGCTCCTCGCGGGAGGCCGAGGAGCAGCAGGCCCACTCGGCCGAGTTCCGCCGTTACACGGAGAACGACCTCCGGGCCGGCAAGCGGGAGAGCGCCCTCGCGGTGATCCGCTCCCTGGACGCGCTGGCTCCCGTCGGAGAGGGCGGCGCGGTCCTCGAGCTGGCGCCCGAGGAGTCCCGGCAGTGGCTCGGTGCCCTGAACGACCTGCGCCTGGCCATCGGCTCCCGCCTCGACATCACCGACGAGGACGACACCGACCTGCTCTACCAGCTCCCCGACGAGGACGCGCGCAAGCCGATGGTGATGGCCTATCTGTGGCTCGGCGGCCTCCAGGAGACCCTGGTCACCACCCTTATGCCGTAATTCGCCCCGATTTTGCGTTCGCTCAGAGGACGCTCAAATCCGGATAACGATCCAGTCACCGTTGCGGCCTGGTATGTCCCGTTCCGGTGGCGCTTTGTCTGGTTCTTCCAGTGGTGTGCGCCACAATCGCTCCCGGCGGAACTCTGTGATCAGTATGGCCGCCGTGATAAATCTTCACGACCGCCCGGCGACACCACCCATGTGTCCGTCCGGGTGCGCCACCGAGCCGACCATCGTCGGCCAGGCACCACTCCAGCAATCCGGGGGGATCGAAACCCGATCCGCGGCCGACCAGAGGCCCGGGTCGGCATGGAGAAAGGCGCACACCACACATGACCTCCGCTCAGGTCGACACGTCGGAGCAGTCCTCCGAGGCCTCGGAAGAGGGGTACGAGCGCGGACTCGGCAGCCGCCAGGTCCAGATGATCGCCATCGGCGGCGCCATCGGCGTCGGCCTCTTCCTGGGCGCCGGGGCGAACATCGCCAAGGCCGGTCCCAGCCTCATCCTGATGTACGCCCTCGCCGGCGGCATCATCTTCTTCATCATGCGGGCCCTCGGCGAGCTCCTGCTCTACCGGCCGGTCTCCGGCTCCTTCGCGGAGTACTCCCGGGAGTTCCTCGGCCCGTTCTTCGGCTACTTCACCGGCTGGACCTACTGGCTGATGTGGGTCGTCACCGGCATGGCGGAACTGACGGCCGCCGCGATCTACGTCAACTACTGGTTCCCGTCCGTCCCCCAGTGGGTGACCGCGCTGGTCTTCCTGGTGATCCTCTTCGGGGTCAACCTGATCTCGGTGAAGGTCTTCGGGGAGCTGGAGTTCTGGTTCTCCATGGTCAAGGTCACGGCCCTGATCGGCATGATCGTGATCGGCCTCGGCGTCCTCACCTTCGGCTTCAGCGCCGCCGGTGACACCGCGTCGGTAGCGAACCTCTACCAGTTCGACGGCTTCTTCCCCAAGGGCGTCGGCTCCTCCCTGATGACCCTCCAGGGCGTCATGTTCGCGTACCTCGCGGTCGAACTGGTCGGCGTCACCGCCGGCGAGTCCGAGAACCCGGAGAAGACCCTCCCCAAGGCGATCAACACTCTCCCCTGGCGTATCGCCCTCTTCTACGTCGGTGCGCTCACGGTGATCCTCTGCGTCGTGAAGTGGACGGAGTTCGCCCCGGGAGTCTCCCCGTTCGTCGCGGCCTTCGCGAAGATCGGCATCCCGGCCGGCGCCGGCATCGTCAACTTCGTCGTCCTGACCGCGGCGCTGTCCTCCTGCAACTCCGGCATGTACTCCACCGGCCGGATGCTGCGGAACCTGGCCGACAGCCGCGAGGCCCCGGCCGTCTTCAGCAGGCTGTCCGCGTCGAAGACCCCGGCGCTCGGCATCACCGTCTCGGTGCTCTTCATGGGCATCGGCGTCGTCCTCAACTACGTCGTACCGGAGAAGGCGTTCGGGTACGTCACCTCGGTCGCCACCGCGGCCGGCATCTGGACCTGGCTGATGATCCTGATCAGCCACGTCCTCTACCGCCGCGCGGTCGACGCGGGCCGGCTGCCCGCGTCCTCCTTCCCGGCGCCCGGCGGGGCGGTGTGCAGCTGGATCGCCATCGTCTTCCTGCTCTTCGTGACCGGCCTGATCGCGTACGACGGTGACTCCCGGGTCTGCCTGTACGTGATGGCCGGCTGGGCCGCCGCGCTCGGCATCGGCTGGCTGGTCCTCAAGAACCGCGACCCGCAGATCGGCGAGCGGAACGAACGGACCTCGCTGGAGAAGGTGAGCTGACCCCCTCGCCACCCCCTCAGGACGTCCCGTCGCAGGGAGCACTCGTGGCGCCCCTTGCGACAGCCGCTCAGGACGTCCGGCATATGGGCCGTCCCGTACCAGTCTTCGGTACGGGACGGCCCTCTGCTTATCCTGGCCGACATGCTGACCATCACCCAGGAACTCGTCGACCGCATCGTCGCCCACGCGCGCGAGGACCACCCCGACGAGGCGTGCGGCGTCGTGGCGGGAGCGGCCGGCTCGGACCGCCCCGAGCGGTTCGTCCCGATGCTCAACGCGGCGATGTCCCCGACCTTCTACGAGTTCGACTCCGGCGACCTCCTCAAGCTGTACCGCGAGATGGACGACCGCGACGAGGAGCCGGTGGTCATCTACCACTCCCACACGGCGACGGAGGCGTACCCGTCCCGGACGGACATCAGCTACGCGAACGAGCCGGGCGCGCACTACGTCCTGGTCTCGACGGCCGACACCGACGGCCTCGGCGACTTCCAGTTCCGGTCCTTCCGCATCGTCGACGGCGAGGTGACGGAGGAGGAGGTCAGGACCGTCGAGGCGTACTGACGTCCGGTGGCCCGCCGCCCCCCTTCTCTCAGCGGCTCACGCGGACTTCTCGGCCGCGACGGTGACCGGCCGCGACGGTGACCGGCCACGACGGGGATTCCGGCGGTGCCGGACCGGCCGGTGGTCGCCCGCGGGCCGGTGGGGGCTGGTCGCGCCGTTCCTCCCCGGCCTTCGGCCGGGGGTACCCCCGGCGCCCCTGGGGTGTCTCAATCCTCGGCCAGAAAGTGTCCGTCATCCGAGATCACACTCGGGGATGCGCACCGGGAATCGATACGATGACCCCATGGTTCTGAACGACGTGAGCGAGAAGGCGCGGGGCATCGTGCTCGTGGCGCGGCTGCACGTCGACCTGTGCAGGCTGAACAGCGCCATCTGTTGACGTTCTCCTGCCGCCGCACGGCCGTGAGCCGCGGCGTGCCGCCGCGCGCCCACCCACCCAGACTTTCCGACAGGAGCCCTGAGCCATGGCCATCGAGGTCCGCATCCCGACCATCCTCCGCCAGTACACCGACGGTCAGAAGGCGGTGGAGGGCAGCGGTGAGACCCTCGCCGACCTCTTCAACGACCTCGAGACCCGGCACGCCGGCATCCACGCCCGCATCGTGGACGACGGCAAGCTGCGCCGCTTCGTCAACGTGTACCTGAACGACGAGGACGTCCGTTTTGTCGACGGCATCGAGACCAAGCTGACCGACGGCGACACGATCACGATCCTGCCGGCGGTCGCCGGCGGCATGGCCTGAGATCGGCATGCGCTACGACTCCCCGTTGGCCGCGGTCGGCAACACCCCCCTGGTGCGCCTGCCGCGGCTCTCGCCGTCCGCCGAGGTCCGGATCTGGGCCAAGCTGGAGGACCGCAACCCGACCGGTTCGGTCAAGGACCGTCCCGCCCTGCACATGATCGAGCAGGCGGAGAAGGACGGCCGGCTCACCCCGGGCTGCACCATCCTGGAGCCGACCTCGGGCAACACCGGCATCTCGCTGGCGATGGCGGCGAAGCTCAAGGGTTACCGCATGGTGTGCGTGATGCCCGAGAACACCTCGCAGGAGCGCCGGGACCTGCTGGGCATGTGGGGCGCGGAGATCATCTCCAGTCCGGCGGCCGGCGGTTCCAACACCGCCGTGCGGGTGGCCAAGGAGATCGCCGCCGAGCACCCGGACTGGGTGATGCTCTACCAGTACGGCAACCCCGACAACGCGGGCGCGCACTACGCGACGACCGGTCCGGAGATCCTCGCCGACCTCCCCTCCGTCACGCACTTCGTCGCCGGGCTCGGCACCACCGGCACCCTCATGGGCGTCGGCCGGTACCTGCGCGAGCAGAAGCCGGACGTGCGGATCGTCGCCGCCGAACCGCGCTACGACGACCTCGTGTACGGGCTCAGGAACCTCGACGAGGGCTTCGTGCCCGAGCTGTACGACGCCTCCGTGCTCACCACCCGCTACTCGGTGGGCTCGGCGGACGCGGTGACCCGGACCCGGGAGCTCCTCCAGCAGGAGGGCATCTTCGCGGGCGTCTCCACCGGTGCCGCGCTGCACGCCGCGATCGGCGTGGGGAAGAAGGCCGTGCAGGCCGGCGAGAGCGCGGACATCGTGTTCGTCGTCGCCGACGGCGGCTGGAAGTACCTGTCGACCGGGGTCTACACGGCCGCCACGACCGAGGAAGCCATCGAGACCCTCCAGGGTCAGCTCTGGGCATAGCGCTCATCATGCACGCGCCAACCCCCTCCTATGAGGGGGCTAAGCGCTGTCCATGCCGGTGCAAGGATCTTCCTCCGGGGGGACCGGGCCCCACCGAACCCGACTAGCTTCTCCTTCGTCCTGTTCATGCCATGCATGTCGGCATCGCAGGGTGTTCGAAATGTCATGCTCATGACTGCGCGCACTCTGCCGCCGCTACGCGCGTCACGGGCCTGCCTTGTAACCCCACCGATGGAGGCAGTACCCCCATGCGTGAATCACGACGGAGCCTGCGAAGACTCCTGGCCGTCGCCTTCCCCGCCCTCGCCCTCGCCGTCTCCGGATTCGTCGCGGCGCCCACCGCCGGGGCCGCCCAGCCCGCGACCGCGGCGCCCCACGCCACCACCAAGGCCACCCAGAACGCCAGGGCCCTCACCGACCCCGGCCGCCAGGCCGTGCACAGCACCGGCAAGGCGGGCCAGAAGGTGCCCACCGAGCACCTGTGCGCCACCGCCACCAAGGCGGGCCAGGTCTCCTGCTTCGCGCAGCGCCGGACCGACATCAAGCAGCAGCTGGCCTCCGCGCTCGCCGCCGCCCCCTCCGGCCTGAGCCCCTCGAACCTGCACAGCGCCTACAACCTGCCCTCGACGGGCGGCTCCGGCCTGACCGTCGCCGTGGTCGACGCCTACAACGACCCCAACGCCGAGTCGGACCTGGCCACTTACCGCTCGCAGTTCGGCCTGTCCGCCTGCACCAAGGCCAACGGCTGCTTCAAGCAGGTCAGTCAGACCGGTTCGACCACCTCGCTGCCCACGAACGACTCCGGCTGGGCCGGCGAGGAAGCGCTCGACATCGACATGGTCAGCGCCGTCTGCCCGAACTGCAACATCATCCTCGTAGAGGCGACTTCGCCCACCGACGCCAACCTCGGCACCGCCGAGAACGAGGCCGTCACCCTCGGCGCCAGGTTCGTCTCCAACAGCTGGGGCGGCTCCGAGTCCTCCTCCCAGACCAGCGAGGACACCTCGTACTTCAAACACCCGGGCGTGGCGATCACCGTCTCCGCCGGTGACGAGGACTACGGCGCCGAGTACCCGGCGACCTCCCAGTACGTGACCGCCGTCGGCGGCACCGCGCTGTCCACCTCGTCCAACTCCCGCGGCTGGACCGAGTCCGTGTGGAAGACCAGCTCGTCCGAGGGCACCGGCTCCGGCTGCTCCGCCTACGACGCCAAGCCCACCTGGCAGACCGACACCGGCTGCACCAAGCGCATGGAGTCCGACGTCTCCGCGGTCGCCGACCCGGCCACCGGCGTGGCGGTCTACGACACCTACGGCGGCTCCGGCTGGGCGGTCTACGGCGGCACCAGCGCCTCCTCGCCGATCATCGCCGGCGTCTACGCCCTCGCGGGCACCCCGGGCTCCAGCGACTACCCGGCGAAGTACCCCTACTCCCACACCGGCAACCTGTACGACGTCACCAGCGGCAACAACGGCTCCTGCTCGACGTCGTACTTCTGCACCGCCGGCACCGGCTACGACGGCCCGACCGGCTGGGGCACCCCGAACGGCACCACGGCCTTCACCGCCGGCAGCACCTCCGGCAACACGGTGACCGTCACCAACCCCGGCAGCCAGTCCACCGCCACCGGCGGCTCGGTCAGCCTGCAGATCTCGGCGACCGACAACGCGGGCGCGGCCCTCACCTACAGCGCGACCGGCCTGCCCACCGGGCTGTCGATCAGCGGCTCGGGCCTGATCTCCGGCACGGCGTCCACCGCGGGCACCTACCAGGTCACCGTGACGGCGAAGGACTCCACCGGCGCCTCGGGTTCGGCGTCGTTCAGCTGGACCGTCGGCACCGGCGGCGGCACCTGCACCTCGGCCCAACTGCTCGGCAACCCGGGCTTCGAGTCGGGCAGCACCACCTGGACCGCCTCCAGCGGCGTCATCACCAACGACACCGGTGAGGCGGCGCACGCCGGCTCCTACAAGGCCTGGCTGGACGGCTACGGCTCCACCCACACCGACACTCTCTCCCAGTCGGTGACGATCCCGTCCGGGTGCAAGGCGACCTTCACCTTCTACCTGCACGTCGACACCGCGGAGACCACCACCAGCAGCCAGTACGACAAGCTGACGGTCACCGCCGGTTCGACCACCCTGGCCACCTACTCCAACCTCAACAAGGCCACCGGATACGCACAGAAGTCCTTCGACCTGTCGTCGTACGCGGGCTCGACCGTCACCCTGAAGTTCAGCGGTGCCGAGGACTCCTCCCTGCAGACCAGCTTCGTCGTCGACGACACCGCCGTCACGACTGGCTGATCCCGGCCGCCGACCGACCGGATCCCGCACCCGGAAGCCGTCCGGGTGCGGGATCCGTATGTCCGGGAGATACGTCACATCGGCATCAAGGGTTCCGTTCCCCCACCGAAAGGCGGACACCCCATGCGCCGTACGACGGTCCACCGCGCGTCGCTCGCCGCGGCGACCCTCCTCCTGCTCGCGGGCTGCGGCTCGCAGAGCGGGAGCACCGACCAGGGCAGCGGCACGGTGTCCTCCTCGCCGTCCTCGCCGTCCTCGCCGACCCCCGGCGGTCCGGCCGCGAGCCCCAGTCAGAGCGGCTCCACCGGCGGCTGCACGCCCGCCACCTCCGAACTCACCGCCGCCGACGACCGCGCCACGGTCTGCGTGGCGGTCGGCGGCACGCTCCGGCTCACCCTCGACGGCACCAAGCAGCGCCCCTGGAAGACGGTCACCGTGAGCGGCGAGGCGCTGCGGGCCACCAACGGCGGGATCGTCCTCCAGCCCGGAGACGCCTCCGCCGCCTACACCGCCGTAGCCTCCGGAACCGTCACCCTCACCTCGTCCCGCCCGCTGTGCGCCGAGCCCACCGCGCCGGGCGGGGTCTCCTGCAAGGGAATCCAGGAGTGGCAGGTCACCGTCAGGGTGAAGTGACCCTCAGGGGGCCAGGTGCCGGACCTGGTCCCACAGCACCGGGTCGACCACGCCCACCCGGCGCCGGAACTCCCACACCGACACCTCGCGCAGCTCGTCCGTCTCCAGGAAGCTCGGCCGGCCGTGGGCGTCCCCGACCGAGCCCGGCGGCAGCGGGATCACCCCGGCCCGCTCGTCGTGGTACTTGCTGGTGATCTTGGCGACGGTCGCGTGGTTGCCGCGCACCGCCAGCACCAGACAGGGCCGGTCCTTGGCGCCCGGACCGTCCTCGTAGGGCACGTTGGCCCACCAGATGTCCCCCGGATGGGGCCGGCCGGTCCCCGCGCGCGGGCCCCGCGGACGTCCCGGCGGGCGGGTGCGGGGTCCGCGCGGACGATGCCCCCGGCCCCATCCGTCGACGAGCGTGGCGACCAGCGCCAGCAGGACGACTGCCGCGAGCGCGAGCCACCATGACGTATCCATACGACGACGTTACCGGCGCGAGATAATCGATGCGCGCCCTTGCGCGATCCTTGTGCGCCCCTGGTCCAGCCGAACCGGTGACAGCACAGGTGAGTTCGCCCACAACGGCCCCTGGCGGAGGAGCGACCGGCCCTTTTGCGCCTTACGCTCGACGAACCGCACGACCCCCGCTCACCTCTCTGTTCTCCGACTCCAGTTCCCGGTTGATCCGGGTGTTCCGCCCACGGAGGTTTCTGCTTCATGAAGCTCACCGTCGTCGGCTGCTCGGGGTCGTTCCCGTCCGCGGAATCGGCCTGCTCGAGCTACCTCGTAGAGGCCGACGGCTACCGGCTGCTCCTCGACATGGGCAACGGCGCCCTCGGCGAGCTGCAGCGCCACTGCGGTCTCTACGACCTCGACGCGATCTTCCTGAGCCATCTGCACGCCGACCACTGCATCGACATGTGCGCCTACTTCGTGGCGCGCTACTACCGCCACGACGGCGGCCCGTGCCCCCCGATCCCGGTCTTCGGCCCCGAGGGCACCGAGCACCGTCTCACCACGGCCTACGCCGACACCCCCACCGCCTCCTCGATGAGCGAGGTCTTCGACTTCCACACGGTCAAGCCGTCCACGTTCGACCTCGGCCCCTTCACGGTCCACACCGAGCGGGTCCGCCATCCCGTGGAGGCCTACGGCGTCCGCGTCGAACACGCCGGGAAGTCCCTGACGTACTCGGGCGACACGGGCGTCACGGAGGCACTCGAATCGCTGGCCCGGGACACCGACCTGTTCCTGTGCGAGGCGGCCTTCACGCACGGCAAGGAGAACATCCCGGACCTGCACCTCACCGGCCGCGAGGCCGGCGAGACCGCCGCCCGCGCCGGTGCCCGCCGGCTGGTTCTCACCCACATCCCGCCGTGGACCGACCCCGCCGTGAACCTCGCCCACGCACGCGAGGTCTTCGACGGGCCGGTGGGCCTGGCGGCGCCACGCGTCGTCTACGAGATCTGACACGCCGTACGACGTCGCACCACGGAGTTCAGGCCCGTAGGTACGGCAAAGGCCCCCGCAGCCGCCGGGCTGCGGGGGCCTCGTCATGACAAGGCCGGACTCAGGCCTTCGTGAGGTCCTCGACCTCCTCCTCGGGCTCGCGGCCCGGGGTGGGGAGGTTGAACCGGACGATCGCGAACCGGAAGACGAAGTAGTAGATCGCTCCGAACACCAGGCCGATCGGGATGATCAGCCAGGGCTTGGTCGCCAGGTTCCAGTTCAGGGCGTAGTCGATCACACCCGCCGAGAAGGTGAAGCCCGCATGCACCCCGAGCGCCCAGGTGATCGCCATGGACAGGGCGGTCAGCACCGCGTGGATCACGTACAGCAGCGGCGCGATGAACATGAAGGTGAACTCGATCGGCTCGGTGACACCGGTCACGAACGAGGTCAGCGCCATCGACATCATCATGCCCATCACGGCCGCGCGGCGCTCCGGGCGGGCGGTGTGCGCGATGGCGAGGGCGGCGGCCGGCAGGCCGAACATCATGATGGGGAAGAAGCCGGACATGAACTGACCGGCCGTCGGGTCACCGGCGAAGAAGCGGGTGAGGTCACCGTGGACGATCTGGCCGGAGGCGTCCTTGAAGTCACCGATCTGGAACCAGGAGACGGTGTTCACGAACTGGTGCATGCCGACCGGGATCAGCGCGCGGTTGATCAGACCGAACAGACCGGCACCGAAGGCACCGAGACCGGTGATCCACTCGCCGAAGTTCGAGATGCCCTCACCGATCGGCTCCCAGATGAGGCCGAAGAAGACGCCCATGATCGTGCCGACGAAGGCCATGATGATCGGGACGAGCCTGCGGCCGTTGAAGAAGCCCAGCCAGTCCACCAGCTTGGTCCGATGGAAGCGCTGCCAGACCACCGCGCCGAGCAGGCCCATCACCAGGCCGCCCAGCACGCCGGGGTTGTTGTAGGTCGCCGCTATGTCGGCGCCGGCCTGCACCTTCGCCTCGGTGACCGGGAACGCCTTGAGGACGTTGGCGTAGACCAGGAAGCCGACCAGGGCGGCCAGTGCGGTGGAGCCGTCCGACTTCTTGGCGAAGCCGATCGCGACACCGATGCAGAACAGCATCGGAAGGTTGTCGAAGATCGCGCCACCGGCCGTCGCGAACACCGCGGTGACCTTGTCGGGCAGATGCAGCTTGTCGTGGATGTCCTGCTGACCGAAGCGGAGCAGCAGACCCGCGGCCGGGAGTACGGCGATCGGGAGCTGAAGGCTGCGGCCAACCTTCTGCAGGCCCTGGAACAGACCGGATCCCCACTTCTTTGTGGGAGCCGCCGTCGTGGTGGCGGTTGTCATACTTCCTCCATCGGTGGTGGTCTACACCACTCAGTGGTGTAGACCTGTTGTACACGATGGGGGCGTTATAAGGAACCCGTCAATTCCGCAACGGGAGAGTCACGATTTGTACTCCGTCCGGGGACGCTCCGGCTAAGCCTTGGTGACGTCCTCCACCTCGTCCTCCGGCTCCCTCCCCGGGGTCTTCAGATCGAACCGCGTGATGGCGAACCGGAAGATCACGTAGTAGACCACCGCGAAGCACAGACCGATCGGGACGATGGCCCACGGCCTGGTCGCCAGGTTCCAGTTGATGACGTAGTCGATGAGCCCCGCCGAGAAGCTGAACCCGTCGTGCACCCCGAGCCCCCACGTCACCGCCATCGACACCCCCGTCAGCACCGCGTGCACCGCGTACAGCAACGGCGCGATGAAGAGGAACGAGTACTCCAGCGGCTCGGTGATCCCCGTGACGAACGACGTCAGCGCCACCGACAGCATCAGACCGCCGATCTCCTTGCGCCGGTGCGGCTTCGCGCAGTGCGTGATGGCCAGCGCCGCGGCCGGCAACGCGAACATCATGATCGGGAAGAACCCCGACGTGAACTGACCCGCATCCGGATCGCCCGCCAGGAACATGTTGATGTCCCCGTGCACCGTCAGACCCGCCGGCGTGGTGTAACTGCCGAACTGGAACCAGATGGGCACGTTCAGGAACTGGTGCAGCCCGATGACGAGCAGCGCCCGGTTCGCGACCCCGAACACCCCCGCACCCCAGGCGCCCGCGTCCCGCAGCCAGCCGCTGAAACTCTCCAGCCCGTCACCGACCGGCGGCCACACCCACAGGCACAGCACAGCGAAGACGATCGCGACGAACGACATGATGATCGGCACCAGCCGCCGGCCGTTGAAGAAACCGAGCCAGTCCACCAGCCGCGTACGGTGGAAACGAGCCCAGAAGTACGCGGTCAGCAGCCCCATCGCGATCCCGCCGAACACCCCCGGGTTCTGGAACGTGAACGTCGACACCGAGCCGTCGCTCACCTGGCAGCCGATCCCCGGCAGCGCCCTCGACCCGCCGGGACAGTCCTGCGGGAACTGGTGCAGCACCCCGTAGTAGACGAGGAAGCCGGCCACCGCCGCCAGCGCCGTCGACCCGTCCGCCTTCTTCGCCATCCCGATCGCGACGCCCACGCAGAAGAGCAACGGAAGCCCGACCGACCCGTCGAGCAGCGCGCCGCCCGCGCCCTGCATCACCTTGGAGACATCGGTCCAGCCGAGCCCCTGGTCGCCGAAGACGTCAGGCTGCCCCAGCCGGTTCAGGATCCCCGCCGCCGGCAGCACCGCGATCGGCAGCTGCAGACTCCGCCCCATCTTCTGCAACCCCTGGAAAAGAGCGTTCCACCGCTCCCGTCCGGGACTGACCGTGCTGTCGGCGCTCTCGGCACTCATGGACACGTCCTCCGGGCCGCTCGGCTCCACCCCAGGGGTTTGGCGACCGCGCATCCGCTGGTGTAGACCAGTTGACGACGGTTCCGCCGCAGTGCTCGCCATCATTCGGCAGGCGCGGCACGGCCGCTCGAAAAGTTGGGCCAACTGTGGGTTACTGCGACAAAGCGGTTCGGATCAGGGAGAAGGAACATGGCCAGCAAGGCTGAGAAGATCGTCGCCGGCCTCGGCGGAATCGAGAACATCGACGAGATCGAAGGCTGCATCACCCGGCTGCGCACCGAGGTGCACGACGCCTCGAAGGTCGACGACGCCGCCCTGAAGGCCGCCGGAGCCCACGGCGTCGTCAAGATGGGCACCGCCATCCAGGTCGTCATCGGCACCGACGCCGACCCGATCGCCGCGGAGATCGAAGACATGATGTGAGCCCCGGGCTCACCCGAAGGGGCTCCCCCCTCCTGGGGACGAGCCCCTTCTGCCACTCCCGATAGGCTCTTCGCCATGTCTCGAATCGACGGCCGCACCCCCGAACAACTCCGCCCGGTCACCATCGAACGCGGCTGGAGCAAGCACGCCGAGGGCTCCGTCCTCGTCTCCTTCGGCGACACCAGGGTCTTCTGCACCGCCTCCGTCACCGAAGGCGTCCCCCGCTGGCGCAAGGGCAGCGGCGAGGGCTGGGTCACCGCGGAGTACTCCATGCTTCCCCGTGCCACCAACACCCGCGGCGACCGCGAGTCCGTCAGGGGCAAGATCGGCGGCCGCACCCACGAGATCTCCCGCCTCATCGGCCGCTCCCTGCGGGCGGTCATCGACTACAAGGCCCTCGGCGAGAACACCGTCGTCCTCGACTGCGACGTCCTCCAGGCCGACGGCGGCACCCGCACCGCCGCGATCACCGGCGCTTACGTGGCACTGGCCGACGCCATCACCTGGGCCAAGGAGCGCAAGCTCGTCAAGGCGGGCCGCCAGCCCCTCACCGGCACCGTCTCGGCCGTCTCCGTCGGCATCGTCGGCAAGGTCCCCCTCCTCGACCTCTGCTACGAGGAGGACGTCAGGGCCGAGACCGACATGAACGTCGTCTGCACCGGCGACGGCCGCTTCGTCGAGGTCCAGGGCACCGCCGAGGCCGAACCCTTCGCCCGCGACGAACTCAACGCCCTCCTCGACCTCGCCGTCGCCGGCTGCACCGACCTCGCCGCCATCCAGCGGGCCGCGCTCGAAGCCACCCTCCCGGCAAAGTAAAGGGAGACCAAAAAGCCGAGGTACGGCGGGGCAACCAGGGCGAGCGGCCCCGCGTCCCCATAGGTACGGGCGCACGGCGTGAACAACCGTGCGCTCGGCCAGTCGTACCCAATGGGAGGGGAACACCGTCATGGCCGCCAGCCGACGCCGAGGCCGCAGCACCGCCATCGCCGCCGTAGCCGCGACCACCGCACTCGCCGGCGCACTGCTCACCGGCTGCGACGCCGTGAACAAGGCCCTGGACTGCGTCCAGACCGCCGACTCCATCGCCGACAGCGTCACCGACCTGCAGCAGGCCGTGGAGAACGCGGCGAACGACCCCACCCGGGCCGACGCCTCCCTCGACTCGATCCAGACCAACCTGAAGAAGATCGGCGACAAGACGGACGACGCCGACGTCAACAAGGCCGTCGACGACCTCGACAAGGCCGTCGACAACGTCCGTACGGCCATCAGGAACGGCGACTCGACGCCCGACGTCACCCCGGTCACCGACGCGGCCGGCGAACTCACCAAGGTCTGCACCCCGTAACCGCCGGGCCCGGCCCTTGGGATACTTCCCACCATGACGACCCGCCTGATCCTCGCCACCCGCAACGCCGGCAAAATCACCGAACTCCACGCGATCCTCGCCGAGGCGGGACTGCCCCACGAACTGGTGGGCGCCGGCGCGTACCCCGACATCCCCGACGTCAAGGAGACGGGCGTCACCTTCGCCGAGAACGCGCTCCTCAAGGCCCACGCCCTCGCCCGGGCGACGGGCCTCCCGGCGGTCGCCGACGACTCCGGCCTCTGCGTCGACGTCCTGGGCGGCGCCCCAGGCATCTTCTCCGCCCGCTGGGCCGGCCGCCACGGCGACGACAAGGCCAACCTGGACCTCCTCCTGGCCCAGCTCTCCGACATCGCCGAGGAGCACAGGGGCGCCCACTTCGCCTGCGCGGCGGCGCTGGTGTTGCCGGACGGCACGGAACGCGTGGTCGAGGGCCAACTGCGAGGCGCCCTCCGCCACGCCCCCTCCGGCACGAACGGCTTCGGCTACGACCCGATCCTCCAGCCGGAGGGCGAGACGCGGACGTGCGCGGAACTGACCCCCGACGAGAAGAACGCGATCAGTCACCGGGGGAAGGCGTTCCGCGGGCTGGTGCCGGTGGTGCGGGAGCTGTTGGGCTGAGACGCGCGGGGGCCGCCCGGGAGGGCGGCCCCTCTGTGGGTGCGGCCGATGGGAGTCGAACCCACATGGGCAAATGCCCCGAGGCACCTAAAACCTCTGCTTATACCATTCAGCAACGGCCGCGTGGTCGCCCATGCTACCCGGAATGTGGACGGCGTTGATTGCCACCTCTGCACCAGGTGCCGGTGATCGCGTGGCAGTTCGGCCACAGCGGAGTGCGTGGTGGCGAGTCCTTCCTCGGCGATCCACCCCCGTCAGCAGCGCACGCCGTGTGCCGGTATCCGGGCGCCGCGGCAGGCGCGGTGTCCCGGCGATGGAGACCGACTCGGCCACCGCCGCGCGCAAGTCGTCGGCCCCGGGGCATGGTTGACGGCCGGAGTCACGAGAATGCGAGATGCCGATCCCGACGTGGGCGAAGCGCTTGCGGAGGCAGCGATCGAGTCTGGCACCGGGCTCGCTGCCGGAGTGGGCGATCACTTCATCGATGCTGGAGCACAGCCGGGCCGCCCCCTCCAGCCGCTCCCTGGTGTACGCACTCGCTCCCATCGAGTCCCCTCCGTTCCGGCTGCGCGGTCGCAGCCCGTACGGAGTAATGAACCGGTTGTCGGACAGTCACGCCCGCAGAAGGGGGAGCGGCCCGCGCCGGGGCTTCCGGGGCGGGCCGTTGGGCGGAACAGGGGGTTGTCAGATGCCCAGGTCCTTGATGATCTTGGCTACGTGGCCGGTGGCGCGGACGTTGTAGAGGGCCCGTTCGACCTTGCCCTGCTCGTCCACGATGACCGTGGAGCGGATGACGCCCAGGTACGTCTTGCCGTAGTTCATCTTCTCGCCGTACGCGCCGTACGCGTCCAGGACCTTCTTGTCGGGGTCGGCGACGAGGGTGACCTTGAGGTTCTCCTTGTCGCGGAACTTGCCGAGTTTCTCCGGCTGGTCGGGGGAGACGCCGATGACGTCGTAGCCCGCGCCGGCCAGCAGGTCGAGGTTGTCCGTGAAGTCGCAGGCCTGCTTCGTGCAGCCCGGCGTCAGCGCCGCCGGGTAGAAGTAGACGATGACCTTGCGGCCCTTGCGGGCGGAGAGGGACACCTCGTTGCCGTCGGCGTCGGGGAGGGTGAAGTCGGGGGCTACGTCCCCGGGCTGGAGTCGCTCGCTCATCGGTCCAGCGTAACGGGGGGTCCTGACAGTGCGGTGGCGGCGAGAGCTGACAGACTGTCCAGGACAGGGAGCACGGGAGACTTCGGAGGGCCCACGGTGGCGGACACGTCGGACACCAGAACCCCGGCGCAGATCGAGGCGGACATCAAGCGACGCCGCGGTGTGCTGGCCGAGACGCTGGACGAGATCGGGGTGCGGGTGCACCCGAAGACCATCGTCGGCGATGCGAAGGCCAAGGTGGCGGCCAACGTCGATCACACGCTCGGGCGGGCCTACGTCCAGGTCAACCGGGCCGTGAGCGATGTGCGGGCGCAGTTCGTGGACGAGGAGGGCGCGCCGCGCCTGGAGCGTGTCGTGCCCGTCGCGCTGGTCGCCGTGGGCGTGGTCGGTCTGCTCGTGTTCCGTGGCCGACGACGCAAGCGCTGAGCGGAAGCAGGTAGGTTCAAAGGCGTGAGCGCCAACAGAAACGACACCCATCACGACAAGCTGCCCATCCGGATGCTGCACGACCGTGTGCTGGTCAAGCAGGAGACCGGCGAGGGTGAGCGGCGGTCCGGCGGTGGCATCCTCATTCCCGCCACGGCGGCCGTGGGGCGCCGGCTGGCCTGGGCCGAGGTGGTCGCGGTCGGGCAGAACGTGCGTACGGTGGAGCCGGGTGACCGGGTGCTGTACGACCCGGAGGACCGTGCCGAGGTCGAGGTGCGCGGGGTGGCCTATGTGCTGATGCGTGAGCGCGATCTGCACGCGGTGGCCGCCGACCGGTTCGAGGGTTCGGAGGACTCGACCGGCCTGTATCTGTGATTCAGTGACCGAAGGGGCCTGGTGACTGCGGTCACCAGGCCCCCTTGTCGTTCCTTTGCTAAGTTCGAAGGAGCCAGCCCGACGAGACGCGCCGTACCGGGACCGTGCAGGCAAAGACGACGCACCCCGTTCCGCGAACGTCTCGGAGGTGTCCGTCATGGCCTGGGTTCTGCTCGTCGTCGCCGGTCTGCTGGAGGTCGGCTGGTCGGTCGGGATGAAGTACACCGACGGGTTCACCCGGCTCGTCCCCGGCCTGCTCACCGGCGGCGGGATCGTCGCCAGCATGCTGCTGCTCTCGTACGCCGCCCGGAGCCTGCCCATCGGTACCGCGTACGGCGTCTGGGTGGGGATCGGGGCGGCCGGGGCGGCGGTGTTCGGCATGCTGGTGCTGGGGGAGCCGGCCACCGCCGCGCGGATCTTCTTCGTGTGCCTGCTGCTGGTCGCGGTGGTGGGGCTCAAGGCGACCGGCGGTCACTGACCGGGCGGGGCACAGGTCCTAGGGGAGTCCGAAGCCGCCGCCGCCGTCGCCCGCCGTCGTTCCGGTCGTGGCGCCGCCGTCGCCGGTTCCGGCCGTCGTGCCGGTACTGGTGCCGTCGGTGGTGGTGCCGGTGGACGTGCCCGAGTCGGTGCCCGAGGTCGTCGTGCCGGAGTCGGTGCCGGAGGTCGTCGTCCCGGGCGTGGTGGACCCGTCGGTGGTGGAGCCGTCGGTGGTGCCCCCGTCGGTGGTGCCCGCGGTGGTGTTGCCGTCCGTCGTCCCGCCGTTGTCCTGCTCGCCGCCGGTGGTGCCGCCGTTGTCCTGGTTCTCGCCGGTGGTGCCGCCGTTGTCCTGGCCGCCGGTGCCCGGGGTGGCCGGGTTCTGGGTGGCCGGGGCCACGGTCTCGGCCCCGGGCTGGAGGTCGAGGTCGAAGGCGGAGGCCACGACGCCCTTGAGGGCGGCCTTGGTGTACTGCGCCCAGATCTCGGTCGGGGCCCCGCCGCCGTTGATGCGTTCCAGGCCGAGCGCGCCGTAGAGCGGCTTGTGGGCGGCGGTCACCGGGTCCTGGCCCATCACGGAGACGACGGTGGCGAGGTCGGGGGTGTAGCCCGCGAACCAGGCGGCGGTGTCCTCCTCGGCGGTGCCGGTCTTGCCGGCCGCGGGCCGGCCCGCGGCCTGGGCGGCGGTGGCGGTGCCGTTGTCGACCACGCTCTGCAGGACCGAGGTCGTGGTGTCGGCGGCCTGGCGGCTGACGGCCTGCTTGGTGGCGGACGCCGGCAGTTCGATCTCCTGCGTGCCGTCCTTGGTGACCTTCTCGACCATCGTGTACGTGCCGTGCCTGCCGTGGTTGGCGAGGGTGGCGTACGCCTCCGCCATGTCCAGGACGCTCGCGGTCGCGGTGCCGAGCGCGATGGACGGGTAGGGCTGGAGGTCCTTGGTGTCGGAGGGGATGCCCAGGCCGACGGCGGTCTGCTTGACCTTGGACGGGCCGACGTCGACGGCCATCTGCGCGTACACCGCGTTCACCGACAGGTCGGTGGCCTTGCGGACGGTGATCTCGCCGTAGGACTTCTCGTCCTCGTTCTCCGGTGCGTAGCTGTCGCCGGGCCAGCCCTGGACGGGGCGCTTGTTGGTGCCGTCGTAGTAGGTGTTCGGGGTGATGGTCTGGCCGGACTGGGTGGTGGAGCCGTTGTCGACGGCGGAGGCGAACACGAACGGCTTGAAGGTGGAGCCGACCTGGAAGTCACCGCGGGTGGCGCCGTTGGTGTACTGCTTCACGTAGTCGATGCCGCCGTACATGGCGACGACCTTGCCGGTCTTCGGGTCGACCGAGGCGCCGCCGGCGCGCACGTAGGTGTCGGCCTTGTGGTTCTTCTTGTCGAGCTGGGAGATCAGCTTGTCGTCGACGGCCTTGACGAAGGCGTTCTGCTTGTCCTTCTCGATGGTGGTGGTGATGCGGTAGCCGCCGGCCTCCAGGGCGTCGGCGTCGACGATCTTGTTCTTGATCAGGTAGCTCTTGACGGCCTCGACGAGGTAGCCGCGCTGCCCGGACATGCCGGTGGAGACGGTCTGCTCCCTGGGCATGGGGAACTTCATGCCGGCCCGCTTCGACTCGCTGAGCCAGCCCTTCTTGACCATGCCGTCCAGGACGTAGTTCCAGCGGGCGACGGCCGCGGCCTTGTTCTCGGGGTGGGCGACGACGTCGTACTCGCTGGGCGCGTTGACCAGGGCCGCGAGGTAGGCGGCGCGGGCCGGGTCGAGGTCGACGGCGTCCTTGCCGTAGTAGGCCTGGGCGGCGGCCTGGATGCCGTAGGCGTTGCGGCCGAAGTAGCTGGTGTTGAGGTAGCCCTCCAGGATCTGGGCCTTGGACTCGGAGCGGTCCAGCTTGATCGAGATGAAGAACTCCTTCACCTTTCGGGTGACGGTCTGCTCCTGCGCGAGGTAGTAGTTCTTCACGTACTGCTGGGTGATCGTCGAGCCGGACTGGGTGCCCTTGCCGGTGGCGGTGTTCCAGGCGGCGCGCAGCATCGCCTTGGGGTCGACGGCGGACTCGGTGTAGAAGTCGCGGTCCTCGGCGGCGAGCACGGCGTGCTGGGCGTCCACGGAGACCTGGGAGAGGTCCACGTTCTCCCGGTTGACCTCGCCGTCCCGGGCCAGCTGGGAGCCGTCGGCGTACAGGTACACGTTGCTCTGTTTGGTGGCGAACGCGTTGGCCGTCGGGATCTGCACCATCGAGTAGCCGAGGAAGAACAGGCCGATCAGCAGGAGTACGCCGATCACGAAGGTGCCGAGGAGCATGCGCCAGGTGGGGACGATCCGTCGCCATCCGGTCCGCTTGGGCCGCTTCATCTTCTTCTCTCCCCCCTCCGTCTCCTGGACCGCCGTGGGCGGGTCCGTCGGGCCTTCGCCGCTCTGGTTCGGCTGCTGCGGCTGCGGCTCGTCACTCATGGTGTGCGCGGACTCCTGTGGTGCGGTGCGTCGTACGTCCCGGGGGCCGGTACGCCTTCGGCGCTTACGGCGCCTTCGTTACCGGAGGCTACTCATGCCTCCTTTGATGAAGACTGTCCCATCCGTCGTTCAGTTCCCTGACCACGGCACGCGTCGGGGTGGCCGAAACGTGTCGGGCGGGACGGACGGGTGCCGTGCGGATGAACTGGTCAGCCTGTTAGAGGAGTTCGGCTGCGGGACCGGTTGCTGTGAGTTCGCGCACGGTGGCCGCGCGGCATCGTGGGCCCGTCCCTCGTTCGGGCAGCCGCGCTCGGTCGTCGTGATCGCTCCTCCCGTGCGGGCAGAGGGGAGCGTGCCGGAAAACGGCAGGCGCGGGCGCCCTGCCTCCGCATAGGCTTCGGCGCTTCGGGTCGGCCGGCCGAGGAGGGCTGTGGCGTGGGTGCGGGACGGTTGTACGGTGCCGTCGCGGTGGGTGGTTTCCGGCGGTATGCGACGTATCGGACGGCCACCGCCGCCGGGGTGTTCACCAACACCGTCTTCGGGATCATCCTCGTGTACACCTACCTGGCGCTGTGGAACGAGAAACCGCACCTCGGAGGCTATGACCAGGCCCAGGCGGTGACCTACGTGTGGCTCGGACAGTGCCTCTACGCGACGCTCGCCATCCAGGGCGGGGGCGTGGAGAAGGACCTGATGGAGCGGATCCGTACGGGTGAGATCGCGATCGACCTGTACCGTCCGGCCGATCTCCAGCTGTGGTGGCTGGCGACGGACCTGGGCCGGTCGCTGTTCCAGCTGCTGGGCCGCGGGGTGGTCCCCTTCGCCTTCGGCGCGCTGTTCTTCCCGATGGCCCTGCCGGGGGACGTGACGACCTGGGTGGCCTTCGCGGTCGCCCTGCTCCTGGCCATGACCGTCAGCTTCGGCATCCGCTACCTGGCCGCGCTGAGCGTGTTCTGGCTGATGGACGGCATGGGCGTCAACCAGGTCCTGATGGTCCTGGGGATCTTCTGCTCGGGCATGACCCTGCCGCTGAACGTCTTCCCGGGCGCCCTGGGCGATGTCGTACGGACCCTGCCGTGGGCGGCGCAGCTCCAGGTGCCCGCGGACGTGCTGCTGGGGGAGTCGGCTCCGCTGAGCGCGTACGCGTTCCAGGCGGCGTGGGCGGTGGCGCTGCTGGCGGCGGGACGGCTGATCCAGACGGCGGCGACCCGGCGGGTGGTGGTGCAGGGTGGCTGAGCGGGTCCTGGAAGGCACCGCCGGGCCGCGGGCGTCCCGGCCGGTGGAGGGTGTGCGGGCGTACCGGCTGATCGCCGGGATGTGGATCCGCTCCTCCCTGACCTACCGCGCGTCCTTCGTCCTCACGCTGGTCGGCAATCTGACGGTGACCGGCCTGGACTTCGCCACGATCCTGCTGATGTTCACGCAGGTCGACCGGCTCGGCGGCTGGACCATGCCCGAGGTGGCCTTCCTGTACGGGCTGTCCACGACCGCGTTCGGCCTGGCCGATCTGGTCTTCGGGTCGATGGACGTGCTGGGCGCGCGGATCCGCGACGGCTCCTTCGACACCCTGCTGGTGCGCCCGGCTCCGGTGCTCGCGCAGCTCGGCGCGGACCGGTTCGCGCTGCGCCGTCTCGGCCGGGTGGTCCAGGGCGGGCTGGTGCTCGGGTACGCGCTGTGCGCCGTGCACGTCGAGTGGACGGCGGCGAAGGTGCTGCTGGTGCCGTTGTCCGTGCTCAGCGGCGCGGTGATCTTCTGCGCGCTGTTCCTGGTGGGCGCGACCTTCCAGTTCGTGGCGCAGGACGCGGCCGAGGTGCAGAACGCGTTCACCTACGGCGGTACGACGCTGCTCCAGTACCCGCCGACGGTGTTCGGGAGGGACTTCGTCCGCGGGGTGACCTTCCTGGTGCCGCTGGCCTTCGTCAACTGGGTGCCGGCCGCGTACGTGCTGGGGCGGCCGTATCCGCTGCGGCTCCCGGAGTGGACGGCGTGGTCTGCGCCGGTGGTGGCGGTGGTGTGCTGCGCGTTGGCGGGGCTGGCGTGGCGGGCGGGGCTCAGGTCGTATCGGAGCACGGGGAGTTGACAGTGTTCATCGAAGTGGACCGGGTCGAGAAGGTCTTCGAGGTCCGGCGCAAGACCGGCTTCCTGAAACGGGAGCGCCGGCAGGTACGGGCGGTGGACGCGCTCTCCTTCACGGTGGAGCGTGGCGAGATGGTCGGTTACATCGGCCCGAACGGCGCCGGGAAGTCGACGACGATCAAGATGCTCACGGGGATCCTGACGCCGAGCGGCGGCCGGCTGCGGGTGGCGGGCATCGACCCGTCGCGCGAGCGCACGAGACTGGCCCACCGCATCGGTGTCGTCTTCGGTCAGCGCACGACGCTGTGGTGGGACCTGCCGCTCGTCGACTCCTACCGCCTGATGCACCGCATGTACCGCATCCCCGACGCGCGGTACCGCGAGAACCTGGACCGGCTGGTCGAACTCCTCTCCCTGGAGAGCCTGTTGGACGTACCCGTACGGCAGCTGTCGCTGGGCCAGCGGATGCGCGGCGACATCGTGGCCGCGCTGCTGCACGACCCGGAGGTGCTCTACCTGGACGAGCCGACGATCGGTCTGGACGTCATCTCCAAGGCCAAGGTCCGGGAGTTCCTGCGGGAGCTGAACGCCGAGCGCGGCACCACGGTCCTGCTGACCACCCACGACCTCCAGGACATCGAGCAGTTGTGCTCGCGCGTGATGGTCATCGACCACGGGCGGCTGGTGTACGACGGTGCGCTCGCCGGTCTGCACGAGGCGGGGGAGAGCGAGCGGACCCTGGTGGTGGACCTGGAGCGGGAGCTGCCGCCGGTCGAGGCCGGCGGGTCGGCGCGGGTGGTGAAGGTGGAGGGACCGCGGCAGTGGCTGGCGTTCCCGGCGTCTCAGTCGGCGGCGCCGCTGGTGGCGCGGATCGCGGCGGACTACCCCTTGGTGGACCTCTCCGTCCGGGAACCGGACATCGAGACGGTGATCGCGAAGATGCTGCGGTCCCTGGAGACGCCCAGGAGCATAGTGCCCGGCGAGCGGAACTCGTAGTCTGCACTCATGACCGACGAAGCCCCGGAGCTGCGTGCCTCCGACGCCGACCGCGAACGAGTCTCGGAGATCCTCAGGGACGCCCTCGCGGAGGGGCGGCTCGACATGGCGGAGTTCGAGGAGCGACTGGAGGCGACGTACAAGGCCCGTACGTACGGTGAGCTGACGCCGATCACGAGGGACCTCCCCTCGGCGGCCGTGCCCGCGCCGGTGTCACTGAGCAAACCACCGGCGGAGAGCGGCGGTTGGGCGGGCCGGATCGTCGGCGGCGAGGGTTCGTCCTCCTGGGCGGTGGCCGTGATGTCCGGTTTCCAGCGCAAGGGCCGCTGGACGGCGCCCAAACGCTTCAACTGCCTCGCGTTCTGGGGCGGCGGCGAGATCGACCTGCGCGAGGCGAACTTCGCGGACCGCGAGATCGAGATCAACTGCGTCGCGATCATGGGCGGGATGAGCGTGATCGTGCCGCCGGGTGTCGAGGTCGTGATGCGCGGCATCGGCATCATGGGCGGCTTCGACCACCGCGAGGACGGCACCCCGCCGGACCCGGCCGCGCCGCGCGTGATCGTGACGGGCTTCGCCTTCTGGGGCGGCGTCCAGGTGGAGCACAAGGTCACCCGGGCGGAACGCCAACGCCTCAAGGAGGAACGCCGCCAGGAACGACTCGACCGCACCCCCTCCCGCCACGAACTCCACGCGGCCCGCCGGGAGTGGCGCGAGGAGCGCCGCGAGGAACGTGACCGGCGCAGGCACGGCCGGCTCTGATCCCGGGGGGTGCCTGTCGGCCGGCGGCGGGGTGTCGGGCCCGGGGACGCGGGGAACTGCGCGACCAGCCCCCGCCGGCCTGCGGGGGATCACTGGCCGTATCCGTCCGCGAGGAACGTGACCGGCGCAGGCACGGCCGGCTCTGATCCCGGGGGGTGCCTGTCGGTCGGCGGCGGGGTGTCGGGCCCGGGGACGCGGGGAACTGCGTGACCAGCCCCCGTCGGCCTGCGGGGGATCACTGGCCGTATCCGTCCGCGAGGTATGTGACCGGCGCAGGCACGGCCGGCTCTGATCCCGGGGGGTGCCTGTCGGTCGGCGGCGGGGTGTCGGGCCCGGGGACGCGGGGAACTGCGCGACCAGCCCCCGCCGGCCCGCGGGCAACCACCGCCCCCGCCTCACAGCGCCGCCGACCCACCGCCCCCCAGGTCGGCCAGACTGAACGTCTCCGCCATCTTCGCGAACCCGCTGTCGTTCGGGTGGAGGTGGTCGCCGGAGTCGTAGTACGGCCGGAGCCGCTCCGGCGCGTACGGATCCCGCAGCGCCCTGTCGAAGTCGGTCACCGCGTCGAACACCCGCCCCGACCGGATCCGCTCGTTGATCTCCTGGCGAACCGTTTCCCTCGCTGCCGACCAGCCACGGTGCCCCTGGAAGGGCATCAGTGTCGCCCCGACCACCTTGATCCCCCGCCCGTGCGCCGCGCGGACGAGCGCGCGCAGCCCCGCGACGACCGCGTCGGGGTCGGTCGGCCGGCGTTCGCGCAGGATGTCGTTGATCCCGAGGTCGACGACGACGACCTTGACGCCGGGCCGGGACAGCACGTCACGGGCGAAGCGCCCGACGCCGCTCTCGTTCTCCGCCGGCCGCCCCGGTCCGTCCGCGAGGACCTGGTTGCCGCTGATCCCCTCGTTGACCACGCTGTAGCGCGGCACGCCGGAACCCCCCGCCACGGCCCGCCGCAGCCGCCCCGCGAGCACGTCCGGCCAGCGCCGGTTCGCCCCCACCGTCGAGGTGATCCCGTCGGTCAGCGAGTCCCCGAACACCACGACCGTGCCCTCGGAGTCGCCGCTCAGCACGTCCAGCGCGGTGAGATACCGCCAGTACGGCGTCTGCCCGGTGTACGCGCCCGCCCCCGCGTCCTCCGTACGGTCGCCGTCCGCCACGTACGACACCTGGCGGGCCCTCGGGTGATAGGTCACCGGCCCGGACGGCGTCGGGGAGTACGTGGTGACCAGCACGTCCGCGCCCCGCTCCACCCGGATCGGCACCGCGTCGCTGACCACCTGGCCGCCCGCCGGGACCACGACGGACGTGGAGCCGCCGAAGGTGAGCCGCCGTACCGTCCCGGCCTGCGCCGCCGCCGTGTCATGGCCGGCCGCGAGGGCGATCGAGGCGTGGCCGAGGGTGAGCGCCGACCGGCCGTACAGGTTGGAGAGCGTGATCCGGGCGCTCGTGCCGGCCGCGGTCGTGTGCACGACGTTGCGTACCGAGCGGCCCGCCAGCCCGTCGGTCCCGGTGCCGGGTTCGCCGCCCACCGGGGACGCCGACCAGGCGCCGACCCAGGTGCCGGCCGAGACGGGCGCCGCCGAGACGCCGTGCGGGCGGCCGCCCGGGACGACGGCGTTCCGTGACGTACCGCCGGCGGCGACGCCGGCGTAGAGGGCGGCGGACAGGGCCACGATCAGCGCGAGGACCGCGCCGAGCAGGGCGTAACCGTGGTGACGCCGGGGCATGTGTGTTCAGTTCTCCTCGAACGACGGGCAGGACCCGGACGGGCGGCCTGCCGGAGTTTCCCGAAGAGACAGACGGTGGGAACTCTTGTTCCGTTCCAGGAGTAGGTCAGGAAGGGACAATATGTGCGGGATCACCGAGAGGGTGAGACCGGCTGCGAACGGGTGGAGCAGATGGAGGAACGCACGGAAACGCCGGACACCGACGGCCGGGTGGGCGGAGGGGCGGACGGCCGGGCCGGGGGCCGGGCCGAGGGGCGCGTGGGGAGCACCCCGTCCTACAAGTCCATGAACGCCTTCACACCCGCCGACGAGGAGCGGCAGCGCGGGGTGCGGCGGATGAAGACCACGGCGACCGGCCTGCTGCTGCTCGTCGCCCTGGTGTACGCGCTGGCCAAGTGGGCGTCCGGCGCGGGTGCCGGCTCCTGGGCGGACTACGTGGCCGCGGCGGCCGAGGCGGGCATGGTCGGCGCGCTCGCCGACTGGTTCGCGGTGACCGCCCTGTTCCGGCACCCGCTCGGCCTGCCCATCCCGCACACCGCGATCATCCCGACGAAGAAGGACCAGCTGGGGGTCTCGCTGGGCGAGTTCGTCGGCGAGAACTTCCTCTCCCAGGACGTCGTGCGGCAGCGGCTGCACGCCGTCGGCATCGCGGGCCGGCTCGGCGCGTGGCTGGCGGAGCCGAAGAACGCCGACCGGGTGACGGCGGAGCTGGCGACCGCGCTGCGCGGCGCCCTGACCGTGCTGCGCGACTCCGACGTGCAGGCCGTGGTCGGCGAGGCGATCACCCGGCGGGCCGACGCCCAGGAGATCGCCCCGGGCATCGGCAAGATGCTGGACCGGGTCGTGGCCGACGGCGGTCACCGGCGGGCCGTGGACCTGGTCGTCAGCCGGGCGTACGACTGGCTGGTGCAGCACGGGGACTCGGTGATGGACGCCGTGCAGGGCGGGGCGCCCGGCTGGACGCCCCGGTTCGTGGACCGCAAGGTCGGCGAGCGCGTCTACAGGGAACTGCTGCGCTTCTGCGCCGAGATGCGGGACATGCCCTCGCACCCGGCGCGCGGCGCCCTGGACCGCTTCCTCTCGGACTTCGCGAACGACCTCCAGTCCGACACCGACACCCGGGCCCGGGTCGAGCGGCTCAAGGGCGAGGTCCTGGGCCGGGGCGAGGTGCAGGACCTGATCGCGTCCGCCTGGACGGCCGTACGGTCCATGATCGTGTCCGCGGCCGAGGACGAACGCAGCGAGCTGCGGCTGCGCGTCCGCGCCTCCCTGATCTCCCTGGGCGCCCGGATGGCGAGCGAGACCAAGGTGCAGGACAAGGTCGACAGCTGGGTCGAGGGCGCGGCCGTGCACGTCGTGTCGACCTACCGCAAGGAGATCACCTCCCTGATCACCGACACCGTGGCGGGCTGGGACGCCGAGCACACCACCCGGAAGATCGAGGCGCACATCGGGCGTGACCTGCAGTTCATCCGGATCAATGGCACGGTGGTGGGGTCGCTGGCCGGAGTGCTGATCTTCACGGTGTCGCGGGCGCTGGGCGCGTAGGGCGCTTCGACCGGCCGAGATGGGGCACTCGACGGGGGTTTCGATTCACTTCCCGGCCGAGGAGGCGCGGATGGCTACGGGTGCCGACGTGGGTGTGCACGGGGCGGACGGCGGCTCCGGCCGCGACCGGACGGTCACCACCCGGATCCCGGCCCGCCTGGACCGCCTGCCCTGGTCGCGCTGGCACTGGACGATCGTCATCGGCCTCGGCACGGTCTGGATCCTGGACGGCCTCGAGGTCACGGTCGTGGGCAACATCGCGAGCCGCCTGTCGGAGCCGGGCAGCGGACTGGCGATCTCCGCCTCCCAGGTCACCGGCACGGCCGCCGCGCTGTACGTGGCCGGCGCCTGCGTCGGAGCCCTCTTCTGGGGCCGCCTGACCGACCGGCACGGCCGCAAGAAGCTCTTCATGATCACCCTGGTGGTCTATCTGGCGGCCACCGCGCTGACCTCGATCTCGTTCGCCCCCTGGTGGTTCTTCGTCTTCCGTTTCCTGACCGGCTTCGGCATCGGCGGCGAGTACGCGGCGATCAACTCCGCGATCGACGAACTGATCCCGGCCTACCACCGGGGCCGGGTCGACCTGATCATCAACGGCAGCTTCTGGGTGGGCGCGGTCGGCGGGTCGCTGCTGTCGATCGTCGCGCTCGACACCGACTTCCTGGCGAAGGGCCTGGGCTGGCGCCTGACCTTCGCGCTGGGGGTGGTCCTCGGCCTGGTCATCCTGCTGGTACGGCGGAACGTCCCGGAGAGTCCGCGCTGGCTGCTGATCCACGGCAGGGAGCGGGAGGCGGAGGAGATCGTCTCCTCGATCGAGCAGCAGGTGGAGGCCGAGAAGGGCGAGCCGCTGCCCGAACCGGCGGGCGAACTGGTGATCCACCCGCGCTCCGGCGTCACCTTCCGCGAGATCGCCCGCACCGTCTTCCACGACTACCGGCGCCGGGCCGTCCTCGGCTTCTCCCTCTTCGTCGGCCAGGCGTTCCTCTACAACGCGATCACCTTCGGCTTCGGCACGATCCTCACGAAGTTCTTCGACGTGCCGACCGCCGACACGGGTTACTACTTCGTGGTCATCGCGGTCGGGAACTTCCTCGGCCCCCTGCTGCTGGGCAAGCTCTTCGACACCGTGGGCAGGCGGGTGATGATCTCGTCGACGTACCTCCTGTCGGGGCTGCTGCTGTTCCTCACGGCGTGGCTGTTCCACCAGGGCGTGCTCACGGCGGGGACGCTGACGGCGTGCTGGTGCGGGGTGCTGTTCTTCGCGTCGGCGGGAGCGTCCAGCGCCTATCTGACGGTGTCCGAGATCTTCCCGATGGAGACGAGGGCGATGTCGATCGCCTTCTTCTACGCGCTGGGCACGGCGGCCGGCGGCATCAGCGGCCCGCTCCTGTTCGCCGACCTGACGGGGACGGGGAAGGTGTCCGACACGGTCCTGGCCTTCCAGATCGGCGCGGGCCTGATGTGCGCGGCGGGTCTGGTGGCCGTGGTGTGCGCGGTGAGCGCGGAGCGCCGGTCGCTGGAGGACGTCGCCACCCCGTTGACGGCGGCGGCGCAGGGCGGGAAGAAGGGGCTCTCAGCGGCCCAGTGACACCGCCGCCGCCAGGAAGGCGGCGCTCCCGCACACGGCCAGCGCCCAGCCCGCGCAGCGCGTCCGCAGTGTGCGGTAGCGCCGCTCGTACTCGCCCCGCAGGGAGACGCACCGGGCGGCGATCCGTTCGAGGTCCTGCCGGGCCTGCCTGAGGCTGTCCTCGACGTAGTGGCGTTCGACCTCGTCCCGCTGGGACGTGGTCAGCCAGTCCATGCGGCCGGTGAACTCCCGGGCCCGCCGTTCGGCCTCCGCGATCCTGGCCTGCCACAGCAGGTACCCGGCCACCTCGTCAGAGAGGTCCCCGTCGGCTCCCTGCTGCGGTCTGCCGCCCACCTGGTGTTCCGCGTCGGTCACGAGTGGATGCCGTGGGCCTCGGCCTCGGCGAGGGCGATGTCGGGGTGGTGCAGGTCGAACGCCGGGGATTCGCTGCGGATCCGCGGCAGGGTGACGAAGTTGTGCCGCGGCGGCGGGCAGGAGGTCGCCCACTCCAGCGAACGGCCGTAGCCCCACGGGTCGTCGACGCCGACCGGCTTGCCGTACCTGGCGGTCCGCCACACGTTGTAGAGGAAGGGCAGGATCGACAGGCCGAGCAGGAACGAACCGATCGACGAGACCGTGTTGAGGGCGGTGAAGCCGTCGGTCGCCAGGTAGTCGGCGTAACGGCGCGGCATGCCCTCCGCGCCCAGCCAGTGCTGGACCAGGAAGGTGCCGTGGAAGCCGGTGAACAGCGTCCAGAAGGTGATCTTGCCGAGCCGCTCGTCGAGCATCTTGCCCGTCATCTTCGGCCACCAGAAGTGGAAGCCCGCGAACATCGCGAAGACGACCGTGCCGAAGACCACGTAGTGGAAGTGGGCCACCACGAAGTACGAGTCGGAGACGTGGAAGTCCATCGGCGGCGAGGCCAGGATGACACCGGTCAGACCACCGAACAGGAAGGTCACGAGGAAGCCGGTGGCCCAGAGCATCGGCGTCTCGAAGGACACCGAGCCCTTCCACATCGTGCCGATCCAGTTGAAGAACTTCACCCCGGTCGGGACCGCGATCAGGAAGGTCATGAAGGAGAAGAACGGCAGCAGCACACCGCCGGTGACGTACATGTGGTGCGCCCAGACGGTGATGGACAGACCGGCGATCGCGATGGTCGCCGCGACCAGGCCCATGTAGCCGAAGACCGGCTTGCGGGAGAAGACCGGGATGACCTCGGTCGCGATGCCGAAGAACGGCAGCGCGATGATGTACACCTCCGGATGGCCGAAGAACCAGAAGAGGTGCTGCCACAGCAGCGCTCCGCCGTTCGCCGCGTCGAAGACGTGTGCCCCGAACTTCCGGTCCGCCTCCAGCGCGAACAGCGCGGCGGCGAGGACGGGGAAGGCGAAGAGGACCAGGACCGCGGTCAGCAGCACGTTCCACACGAAGATCGGCATGCGGAACATGGTCATGCCGGGGGCGCGCATGCAGACGATCGTGGTGATGAAGTTGACCGCGCCGAGGATGGTGCCGAAGCCGGAGAAGGCCAGACCCATGATCCACAGGTCGGAACCGAGGCCCGGCGAGCGGACCGCGTCCGACAGCGGGGAGTAGGCGAACCAGCCGAAGTCGGCGGCGCCCTGCGGGGTGAGGAAGCCGCCCACCGCGATGGACGAGCCGAACAGGTACAGCCAGTAGGCGAACATGTTCAGCCGCGGGAAGGCGACGTCCGGAGCACCGATCTGCAGCGGCATGATCCAGTTCGTGAAGCCGGCGAACAGCGGCGTCGCGAACATCAGCAGCATCACGGTGCCGTGCATCGTGAACGCCTGGTTGAACTGCTCGTTCGAGACGATCTGCAGGCCCGGCCGGGCGAGCTCGGCGCGCATGAGCAGCGCCATCACGCCACCGATCAGGAAGAACGCGAACGACGTGACCAGGTAGAGGGTGCCGATGGTCTTGTGGTCGGTGGTCGTCATCCACTTCACCACGGCGTTGCCGGGCTGCCGGCCTCGCAGCGGCACCTCGCTGTCGTAATGGGGGACGGCAGAGGGCTCGGGGTCGTTGAGAACGGTCACCGGTGTGTGTCTCCAGACGCTCGCGGTTCGCCCGCACCATGGCGTGATCCTTGGGCCATCCTGGCGGCTCGGGGCGGGGAGAGAAGCCCTGAGCGGCCCGCATACGGCCGAACGCGTGATCAGGACCCACGGGTGGAGCAAGCCCGGCGCCCACCCGGGTCCCGGCGGCCGCTCCGCCGGAAACCGGGAGGGAGAGGGGATCAGGCGCCGGTCGTCGACCCCGGCCGTATGATCATCAGGACCGTCACGGCGGCCCAGAGCAGGTTGAACACCCCCGTGAACATGGCGAGTCGGGCGGTGGCCCGCCCCGTACCGCCGCCCTCCACCAGCGCGCCCTGCCGGGGCAGCACCAGTAGGGCGAGGACGACCGCCGCGAGTGCGGTGAGCGCGATCGACGTGATCAGCCAGGCGCTGCCCAGCACATGCATGCTGCTCGCGGTGGCGAACCCGAACACGGGGACGACGACGCCGACGACGGCGTACACCCGGCAGATCCGGTACAGCAGCTGAAGGGTCTCGGCGGCCCGGACGTCGTCCGGTGCTTCCAGGACGCGGCGGGCGGCCGGCGGGAACATGCTGGCGGCGACGGTGACGGGACCGATCGCGACGATCGCCGCGAGGACATGGACGGCGAGGAGGAACTTGGTCACGGCCTCGACGCTAGGCGGCCGGAGGATCTTGCAGAAGCGGCGACAGTGCCACTACTCAACAGATTCTCGCCAGCCCCGGGTGCCAATTCCGGCGGATGTCCACCTTCCTTTGGCGACAACCCGTCGAAGGACTACTTTTCTGCCATGCACACCGTGGCCGTACTCGTCCTGGACCAGGTCATCCCCTCCGACTTCACCGTCCCGATCGACACCTTCGGGTGGGCCCGGCTGCCCGACGGCCGGGACGCCTACCGGGTCCGGGTGTGCGGGCAGGGGGGCGAGGTGACCGCGGCCGGCGGCGCGTTCACGGTGCAGGCACCATACGGGCTGGACGCGCTGGCCGAGGCGGACACGATCATCGTGCCGGGCGTCGCGGATCCCGCCTACGTGCTCCCGGCCGAGGTCGCCGACGCGCTGCGCGCGGCGGCGGCGAACGGCACGCGGATCGCGTCGGTGTGTGTCGGGGCGTTCGTCCTCGCGGCCACCGGCCTGCTGGACGGCCTGCGTGCCACCACGCACTGGGCCGCCGCCGACACCCTGGCCGCGCTGTACCCGGGCATCGACGTCGACCCGAACGTCCTGTACGTCGACAACGGCCAGTTCCTGACCTCGGCGGGCGCGGCCGCGGCCATGGACATGTGCCTGCACATGGTCCGCACGGACTACGGCTCGGCGGTCGCCGCGCACACGGCCCGGATGTCGGTCATGCCGCTGGAACGGGAGGGCGGCCAGGCCCAGTTCATCGTCCACGACCAGCCGCCGGCCCCCGCGGGCGCCACCCTGGAGCCGCTGCTGGCCTGGCTGGAGGACAACTGCGACCGTGACCTCACCCTGGAGGAGGTCGCGGCCCGGGCCGGCATGAGCACCCGCACCCTCAACCGCCGCTTCCGTGACCAGACCGGCACGACCCCGCTGCAGTGGCTGCACCGGGCGCGGGTACGCAGGGCCCAGCACCTGCTGGAGACCACCGCGCACCCCGTCGAACGCATCGCGACCCAGTCGGGCTTCGGCTCCCCGACGGCCTTCCGGGAACGCTTCCGCAGGGTGGTCGGCACGAGCCCGCAGGCATACCGCCGAGCGTTCCGCAGCGCAGGCGCCTCCTGACGAGGCCCACGCCAGACCCCGCCCCGAAGGGGCGCGGGGAACTGCGCGACGAGCGACGACGGTGTCGCAGCGGGTTGACGGCTGGTCCTGCCCGGAAGGGGCGCGGGGAACTGCGCGACGAGCGACGACGGTGTCGCAGCGGGTTGACGGCTGGTCCTGCCCGGAAGGGGCGCGGGGAACTGCGCGACGAGCGACGACGGTGTCGCAGCGGGTTGACGGCTGGTCCTGCCCGGAAGGGGCGCGGGGAACTGCGCGAGAGCCACGACGGCGCCGCAGCCTGGCGACGGCCCGGGTGCGGCCCCGCCCGCGGAGCGCTCGCCCCGGATGCCGTTCAGGCGCGCCGGTCGGCGACCGCCCACGACGCCAGTGCCACCGCACCGGCCACCGCGAAGACGGACGGCCAGGCGCCGACCTTCTTGGCCAGCGGATGCGACCCCGCGAACGCGGCGACGTACGCGACGGACAGCGCCCCGGCGGCCTTCCCACCCGCATGCTGCCGCCACTGCTGCGCGGCGGCGGCCCCGGCGACGGCCAGTACGGCTCCGCCCAGCGGCCGTTTCTTCGTCCACCGGGCCACGCCGTACCCTCCGACGAGCCCGCTCGCGGCGATCACCGAACTGGGAACCCTGGCCATGCCTGTCTCCTTCTGCCACGTTTGGCGGGATTCTTCGAGGCTAGCCCGAAGCCGTCGACACCGACCGAACCTGAGTCGACCCGTGTCAACCCTGGTGCCTCGAGGAGACGGCCAAGAAGACGGCCGGGGCCTTCAGGACCTCCACCTGGGGCTGAGGGCGATGGCGCGCAGCTGCTTCATGGTCAGTGCCGGCGCGCTGCGGGTCGCGGCGGTCTGCTGGGAGCCGGAGTTGAAGGCGCTGATCACCACTCGGAACCCGTCGGTGCGCATGGTGTCCGCGGTCCACATGACGACCCCGTCGCCACCCTTCTCCCCGGGCCCCTTCCGCTCGGCGACCTGGGTCCCGTCGGGGAGCGTCTCGGACCCGGCCCCGAACAACTGCTCCCTGACATCGGACATGTCCGGCTGCACGTTGACCTGGACGAGACTCCTGCCCTTGCCGTCGTCGAGAACGAGGTAGGTGAACTGCTCGTCGTCGTCGGCCGCGTGCGCCACGACCTTCAGCCCCTTGGGGATCAACGAGGCGAGGGTCCCCCGGACCGCCTTGCCGTCGCCCTGCGCAAGGGGCGGTTCCTGGGTCTGCCGAGGATCCTCCGGAATGGCGTCGACCACCCCACGCCACGCCTTCGCGGCCGCGAGCGACTTCAACTGCGCCGCGGACAGCGGCGGTTGTTTCCGGCTGATCGGCGCGTCCTTCTCCGCGGCGGCGTTCCACTCGCTCACCGAGACATGGTGGCCGTCCGGGGTGACGAGGTTCGCGGTCCAGAGCTTGGTGTCCACCCGCCGGTCGGGATACTCATACCCCTTGACGACGGTCACGACGGACGCGTCCGGCAGATGGCTGGTCACACAACTGTCGTACGGGGTGTAGACCTTGTCGGGGCAGCGGACGGCCTGCCGGGCGTCGTACCCGCCGGGCGCCACCCGGTTCACCGCGACGCTGATGGCGGCGGCGCCATGACCGTCGTCGTACACGACCTGCGCGTACGGCGCCACGAGCGGACCCTTCTTGTCCACCCCCCGCCCCACCGCATTGCTGAACCCGCCCTTCGGCAGCAGCTTTTCGAGGGTACGGATCATCTGGTCCGCTGTGACGGGCGCGGTTGCCGCGGAGGAGGACGAGCCGGTCGGCTTCGGCGACCCGGCCACGGACGCGGGGGACCGGTCGGCGGACCCGCCGTCCGCCACCACCAGGGCGCCGCCCACCCCCACCAGCGCGACGCCGGCCACGCCACCCAGCACGGCGGCCCGGCGCCGCAGCCGCAGCCGCCGTCCCCGTGCCGTACCGGCAGCGGCGAGGCCGCCCCGGTCCGTGTCGAAGGCACCGCCGGTGTCGCGCAGGGCGTCGGAGAGACGCCGTTCGAAGTCCGGTTCCTCTGAGTTCTGTCGGTCGATGGGCATGACGAACCACCGTTTCCACAAGGTTGATGCGCTTGATGTCAGGGGCGGGCGTACTCGGCGAGGTCCTCGCCCAGCAGCTCACGCAACCGGGCGAGGGCGCGAACGCACCGCGTACGGACGGCGGCCGACGTCACGTTGAGCGCGTCCGCGGTCTCGTGCACCGACCGGTCCTCCCAGTACCGCAGGACAACGACGGCCCGGTCCTTGGCGGGCAGCCGCGCGAGCGCGTCGAGGAGGGTCAGCCGCAGCGAGGGATCGGTGCCGGTGTCGGCGGACTCGGGGAGCGAGTCCCTGACCCGCTCGCCGCTGCTGAACCGCCGCCGGTGGGCGAGGAACGTCCGGGTGAGCACGGTCTGCGCGTACCCGGCGGGATTCCCGACCCGGGAGACCCGGCTCCACCGCAGGTAGATCCGCCCGAGGGCCTCCTGCACCAGGTCCTCGGCGAGATGGGTGTCCCCGGCGGTGAGCAGACAGGCGGACCGGTACATGTGCCCGGCCCGCGCCGCGGCGAACTCGGCGAAGTCCTCCCCAGGCCGCTGCCCCATCCGCGTTCTCCCCCGTCCCGTGCCCGGCGCTGTGCCGTTCCACTTCACTGATGCGGTGGACCCCGGGAAATGTTTCACAGCATTATCAGGGAAACCTCATTGCCGTCTGCGCCGGGTCACTGGGCCAGTGCCTCCCGCACCGCCTCGACGAGCGAGGACGCGCGGGTGTCCTCGCCTCCCTCGACGATGCTGTTCATGACGTAACCGAAGGCGACGCCGTGCTCGGGATCGGCGAAGGCGAGCGACCCGCCCCGCCCTGGATGCCCGAACGCCCGGGGCCCGGTGAGCGGGCTGGTCTCGACGGGCAGCATGTAACCGGACCCGAACCGGGTCGGCATCATGATGACCCTGTCCACCCCCGCGGCCTGCTCCGCGGTGGCCGAGGCGAGCGTCTCCGGCGTGAACAGCCGCACCCCGTCCACCTCCCCGATCAACGCGGCGTACATCCGCGCCAGCCCCCGCGCGGTACCGATCCCGTTGGACGCGGGCAGCTCCGCGGCCTGCACCTCGGCCGAGTTGAAGTCGATCTCCGCGGGATCGGTGACGGCGAACGCCCGGTTGCTCAGCGAGTCCGGATCCTGCAACGCGGCCACCAACTCCCTGAGCTCCGGCGGAACGGCCGCCGGAGGTAGGGCGCCCAGGTCGAACTCCGGCTTCGGATACACCATCCGGCTGACCCGGCCACGCTCGGCGGCCGGCAGCCCGATGAAGAAGTCGAGCCCGAGCGTCCCGGCGACCTCCTCCGCGAAGAACCGCCCCGGTGTCCGCCCGGAAACCCGCCGGATCACCTCCCCGACCAGCCACCCGAAGGTCCGCCCGTGATATCCGTGCGCGGTCCCCGGCTCCCAGTCGGGCCGCTGAGCGGCCAGGGCGGCGGCCATCGCCTCCCACCCCAGCGCCTTCTCCAACGGCACGGGCGGCTCCACGGTCACCACCCCGGCCCGGTGCGAGAGCAGCCATCGCACCGGGATCTCCGCCTTGCCGTTCGCGGCGAACTCCGGCCAGTAGGCGGCCACCGGCGCGTCGAGATCCAACTCCCCGCGCTGGGCGAGCAGATGCGCGAGGGTCGCGGTGGCCCCCTTGGTGGCGGAGTACACGAGCTGCAAGGTGTCCCGCTCCCACGCGCGCCCGGTCTCCGGGTCGGCGACCCCGCCCCACAGATCCACCACCGGCCGCCCGTCCCGGTACACGCACACGGCCGCCCCGACATCGCCCCGCCGCTCGAAGTTGGCGCGGAACGCCTCCCGTACGCCCTCGAACCCGGCCGCGGCTTCCCCGTAGATCGTCGTCATGTCCTCATCCTGGCACCGCGGTCGTGCCTGTCCATGCCCTCGTCGTACGGGTGGTGCCCAGGAGCCCGGGGCTCCTGGGCACCACCCGTCCTCCGGAGTGCCGCGGTCAGAGGATCGTCACGAGTCCGTGGCCGTGACGTCCGAGGCGTACACGAGGCCGACCCGGTGGTTGTACTGGATGGTGTACATCGCCTTGGCGCCGGTGACGACCCTGCCGCTGGAGGGGAAGAAGTCGTCCGTGAGGGACGGCGCCACGGTGGCCACGTAGGCCTGGCCGGGCGGGACGGAGTACATGCTCAGCGGGGCCTGCGTGGACGGCGACAGGCCCGCGGGGTACTCGGCGGCGTCCGGATAGCTGGAGCCGTACACCGCCACCGGTGAGGTGCCGGCCGCTCCGATCACCTTCACCCCGTGGGCGGGCGCGGTGTTGCAGCCGTGCGGGTTGTGGAACCACACCTTCGAGCCGCCGTACCAGACGGCCGTCCAGTCGCCGTCCTTGTCGGCGACCACGAACTGCTGTCCGGCCGCCGCCATGGCGCCCCAGTCGTTGATCCGGTCGGTGCCGGCCGCGCCGGGGTGCAGTGCCTGGTCCCCGAAGAGCGGGGCGCTGTCGCTGGGCCCGGTGCGCAGGTAGAGGAAGTCCGACGCCTGCCGCGTCTCGGCGCACGCGGTGGTGGCGCCGGTCGGGTCGTCGGAGGGGCAGATCTGGACGGTCTGCTGGTTGTCGGCGAAGCGCGGGGCGATGGTGACCACCGAGCCGACGGGACCGACGCCGTGCCGCCCGGCGCGCACGCCGAGCAGGCTCATGAGGTGGTTCCAGTCCCAGGACGGGCCCGGGTCCCAGTGCATGCCGGAGACGAGGGACGAGTTCGGCCCGGCGACGTTGTCGTGGCCGACGATGTGCTGCCGGTCCAGCGGTATGCCGAAGCGCGCGGCGAGGTACTTCACCAACTCGGCCGTGGCCTCGTACTGCGCCTCGGTGTACCAGGTGGCTCCGTGCGCGGCGTAGCCCTCGTGCTCGATGCCGATCGAGTGCATGTTGGTGGAGTAGTTGCCCGCGTGGAAGGCGAGGTCCTTCGTCGGCACCATCTGCGTCACCGCGCCGTCCGAGGACCGCATGACGTAGTGCGCGGCGGAGCCGCCGGGCTGCTGGAAGAGGTTGACGGCGGTGTCGTACGACGTCTCCGTGTCGTGGATGACGATGCTGTCGATCCGGATGCCGTTGGCGGGCCGGTCGGAGACCTGGCCGTTGGACGGCGCCGCCGGTACGAAGGTGCAGGCGACGGTGGCCGGGCACTCGGTGGCGGTGTCCGCCGCGGCCTTGAGGCCGAGCGAGGCCAACTGGCCGGTGGCCGGGGTGACATCGCTGTCGGCGGCCAGCCGTACGTGCTCGCCGTCGGCGGTGGTGCGGTGGGCGCCCTTGCGGACGGTGGCGAAGACGCGGTCGGCGAAGGCCGTGGCACCCTGCCGGTCGTCGGCCTGGCTGTAACGGGCCACGGCGCCGTACCAGTTGCCCGGGTCGGTGACGGTGGAGCCGTGCACGGCCTTCTGGTAGGAGGCGAGCAGGGCCGCGCCACCGAGGATGTTGGCCGACGGATCACTGCGCAGCTTCTCGGCCGGCAGACCGGTCAGCTTCGCGGCGGCCTGAAGGGTGTGCAGGGCCGGAGCGGCGGACATCCGCCGCAGATCGCCGCGGCCCGCCGCACCCGCGTCGCCACCGGCCATCATCGCCGGGGTGACGTCCGTCAGGTGCATCGGGCCGTAGCCGCCGTCCGTGCTGTGCTGCCCGCTGTGGGTGTCCCAGGCCGACTCCTGGTACGCCACGGCCAGCAGCACCTGACGCGGGACGTGGTACGCGTCGGCGGCGGCGGCGAAGTCCCCCTGCAGGGTGGTTGTTTCGTCCGTGGTTCCGGCGGCGGCCAGCGCCGGCACCGGCACGGCCGCCCCACCCGCGACGGCGAGCGCGGCGACGGCGGTCAGCAGGGTAGGACGGCGACGCTTCGACATGCCGTCTCCGCGTCTGGAATTGCTTGAACTCATGAAAGGGTCCCCGGACCTCGGAGGATCAAATGGTCTTGGCGGAATGTGAGATGTGCGCGCCGGGTCGTCGGCGGTTCATCGACCGGCCGGCACGCGCACGGCTCAGCGACCCTCTCGCCCCAGGCCAGGTCAAGTCAACCTCGGTTCTGCACAGGTGACTTGGGAGCACACCCCGCGCACCCTGCGCCCTCCCGGCCGCGCCGCGAACCCGGCCCTTGACAGCGCAGGCTAATTCCATTAGCTTTTAGCTAACACCGTTAGCCAGTGGGACCGAACCGGAGGAATGACATGACCGAGTACCTTGCCGTCGACGGCGGCACGATCGCTTACGAGGTGGCGGGGTCGGGCCCGCTGATCGTTCTCGCCCACGGCATGGGCGACAGCCGTGCCGCGTACCGTGCCGTGATCCCGCGGCTGGTGGCGGCGGGCCATCGGGTCGCCGCCGTCGACCTGCGCGGCTGCGGCGAGTCCGGCGCCGACTGGCCGGCCTGGAACCGCACCGCCATCGCGGGCGATCTGCTCGCCGTGATCCGCCACCTGGGCGGCCCGGCCGTGCTCGTCGGCCACTCGATCTCAGGCGGCGCGGCCACCATCGCCGCGGCACAGGAGCCCGCGCTGGTCAGCGCGGTCGTCGAACTGGCGCCGTTCACCCGCAAGCAGTCGGTGCGCCTCGGCGACCTGCGCGTCAAGCGCTTCCGGAAGGGCATGCTGCGGCTGGCCGGCACGGGCGTGTTCGGCAGCGCGCGGCTCTGGCGCTCCTACCTCGACGTGGCCTACCCGGGTACGCGGCCCGCCGACTGGACCGAACGGCTCGGCCGTGTCGACGCCCTGCTGCACGAGCCGGGCCGGATGAAGGCCCTCCAGGGCATGGGCCGCACCACCCCCGCCGACGCCGGCGCACAGCTCGGCAACGTCCGCTGCCCGGTCCTGGTCGTGATGGGCACACTCGACCCCGACTGGGCCGACCCGCACGCCGAGGGCTCGGCGGTCGTCGCGGCCCTGCCGTCCGGCCTCGGCAGCCTTGAGATGATCGAGGGCGCCGGGCACTACCCGCACGACCAGTTCCCCGACCAGGTGGTTACCCTCATGCTCTCCTTCCTCCGATCCCTCCCGTCGGACGCGGCCCGTGCCTAGGGCCGGTCTGGACCCGGCCTCCGTGGTCGCGGCCGCCGCCGCCCTCGCCGACGAGGTGGGCCTGGCCAACCTGACGATGGGGCTACTGGCGGAACGGGTGGGTGTACGCACCCCGTCCCTGTACAAGCACGTGGCCGGCCAGGAGGACCTCAACCGCCGCATCGCGGTCCTGGCGCTGAACGAGGCGGCCGACGCGGTCGGCGGCGCGATCCAGGGCTACGCGGGCCGAGACGCCCTGGCCGCCGCGGCCCGCGCCTTCCGCACGTTCGTCCTGGAGCACCCCGGCCGGTACGCCGCGACGATCGGCCTGGAACCGTCCGCCCCCGACGACCCCCTGGCCGCCGCGGGCAGACGCCTCCTCGACGCCTTCCAGGCGGTCCTGCGCGGCTACGACGTCCCGGAGCCCGCCGTGGACCACGCCCTGCGCACCCTCCGCAGCCTCTGCCACGGCTTCGCCATGCTGCAGGCGGGCAACGCGTTCCAGTTGAGCACGGACATCGACGAGAGCTTCGACTGGCTGATCGACTTCGCGGACCGGGGGTTGCGGGGGAGGTGAGTGGGCCCGCGGCCGTGAACCAGCTCGGTCCTCACCGTGCCGGCTCAAACAGGCCCCGCCGGACCGTACTTCAGAGCTTGGGTTCCACGGGGAAGGGCAGCTTGTCGGCCCAACTGGCCAGAGCCGCCGCAGCGACCTCCCGCGTCTCACCACCGACCGAGGTCTCCTGAAGCAGGGTCCGCCCCGCGTTCGGGACACTGAGTTCTCGGTAGTACTGGAGGTCCTCGAACCCGCTGAGCGCGACGTCATGGCTGGTCGCGGCATAGACGAGACGCGGGACACGCGCCCAGTAGCAGGCCACCAGACACATGGGGCACGGCTCGCTGCTGGAGTACATCACAGCGTCCTCCATGAGGTGCCGGCCGAGTTTACCGCCGGCGGCACGGAGGGCCATGACCTCGGCGTGCGCGGTCGGGTCACGGAGTTCGACGACCGAACTGGTGCCGGTGGCCACGACCTCGCCGTCGATGACGACGAGGGCACCGAACGGAGTCTTGCCCTCGTCCTCCAGGGCACGACGGGAGATTTCGATGGCCTGCGCGAGAAAGGCGTGGTCCTCGGGGATCTCGGGGGAGAGGGGCACCTGGTCTCCAAGTCTCTGGCGGGCGGCTCGCGACCACGTTCACATGTAGATGGAGGGATCGGCGTCGCCGAAAGGGCCGTCCAGATCCATGTCATAGCCAGTGAGGGGCGTGGTCGCACCGATCGTATGGATGATGTCCAGCGCCAGCCCGGCCCGCTGGCGGTCGGTCCAGTCGCCGTTGTCCAGCACTTCGACCATATCCGGGATGGGTGCGGACGACTGGTCACCCCCGAGGATGAGACGGTGGATCCTGGGCGCCGGCCGGCCGTCCGCGCAGAGCAGCAGAGCGGCGGCCGACATCCGGAGTTGCCATTCCTCGAACGCCCCCGCAGCGGCCGCGGATTCGACCGGCAGACTGTGCAGGACCACGCGGTTCACGGTGAGGCGATCGCCGCGACACAGCTGGGCCCTCATGACGGCCTGGTCGACGTCGTTGCGCACGCCGAGGAGACCGGGCCGGAGCCACGCCAGATCGCACTGCACGATCACGGCGGCCGTCACCGCATCCGACTCCAGCGCGGCGATGCGCTCACGCCAGACGGCCGGGTCTATCGCCGGATCCGTCATGCTCCCTCCCGGGTGTGAGACCCGACCAGCGTCAGGACTTTCAGGCCTACGATGATGGCCTCGACCGGATCCGTCTGCGTGACCTCGGCCGCACCGGGCAGGACGCGGGCGGCCAGACCGGCGGTGATCCTCAGACTGACCGAGGGCAGCGCGGCGAGGAAAACACGCAGTTCGGTGTCGTCCCCGCCGGGCGCGAGCGGAGCCAGCCGACACGCGACGGCCAGGATCACGGCGGCCGGCCGGAGCTGCGGCTCCACATGAGGGGCAGGCACCCGGTAGGCACGGCCGACCCGCCCATGGTGCACACGTTCACTCGCCGATCCGCTCACGGCCGTACGGGAGATGAGCCCGAGCAGGGCCGTACGCGCCTCATCGGCCGTACCGAAGTAGCGGTGAGTCGCGAACGTCCGCAGGTAGGCGCCCAGCAGCTGATGATCCGGAGTGAACTCGGGCCGCACGAGCTCCGGAGGGTGGGGAACACGGCAGTCCCGCAGGGTCGCGAGCGCGGTCACCGAGGTCAGGGCCCAGAAGTGGTCGTACTCCTCGACGCTCTCGAAGGCCGCACGCGCAGCGTCCGCCGCCGACGTCGTCACGGCGTCCTCGCCCCCGAACAGCGCCAGCCGTAACTGCGTGAGGATCGACGCACCGTCCCAGTAGTTCCCCATGAACTTCGTGCCGGTGAGGATCTCGTACACGCCGTACAAGGCACCGGCCTGGTGCGCGCCATGGAACTCGGCGAAGTCCGCGCTCCACATCAGGACCTGGAGTGGCCTCGGGAGCAGGGTCCCGAGTTCGTCCGGGCCACTGGCCGACTTCGGGTCCGGGTCGACACAACGCAGGATCCGCGACCGGGCGTCCGTGCTCAGCGCGACCAGCTCACGGGCGGATCTGTTGGAGGCGACGCCCCGGACCGACATCAGGAGCGCGGTGTTGGCCAGCCAGGCCAGATAGCGGCTGAGGGCGCCGAGCGGTGAGGCCGGATCGGGCAGCCGCCGGCACAGCCGGACGACGGAGTCGACCAGGACGTCGGCGCAGGCGGTCGCCTGGATCGGATCGGCCCCGCTGACGAGAGCGGCGTGGGCGAGCCGGTGCAGAACGTCGATATGAAGCGTGATCGCACGCTCGGCCGCCGCCACACTCACCTCCGCCCCGACCAACTGGTCCACGAGATTCCGTACAGCCGTCGGATCGTTGCTGGTCACGGCCTGGCTGATGGCACTGAGGTAGGCGTTGACGACGGAACCGTTCTCGAAGTCGCCGCCCGACGCGCCGCCTCCGGCAACGGCCTGTCCGAGCTCCCCGGCGAGCGTCCGGCACAGCAGCCGGTTACGCCCGCCGACGCTGGCCAGGCCGAAGAGCTGGACGAAGGAGAAGATCCCGAAGATGTTGGCCAACAGGAACAGCAGCGCGCCGTAGGTCGCGCTGACCCTGTTGTCGCCCAGCAACCCACAGGCGGTGAAAAGCGCGGCGAACCAGCCGATGAGTACCCACTCCCGGAAGGCGATATGGCTGTCTATCGCCTGCAAGGAGGGCCAGGAACTGGCCGCCGAGAAGGTGAGCGCGAAGATCACGGCCTCGCCGGTCAGTAGCGTGGCGAAGAACGCGATGCTGAACTGGGTGGCGGCCACGACGTCGTCGGCGCCGCGCGGATACAGGAGTGCCACGACCGCGAGTACGACAGCACACACGCACAGCACGACCTGCCGACGCCTCTGCACCACAGCCCCCGCTCATCCCCTGCGGCTCGCCCGTCGTCACCAACTGTCGCAGGGCACGCGGGTGTTGCCAACAGCAGTTGGTACTCAAGGGGCGAGTCATTCCACCGCCACAAGCCTGCGTTCGCTCCGAGGACTCACCTCAGCAGGTGGTCCGCCTTACCAGCCTTGATGTCGAGAATCATGGTCCTAAGAGCGTCTCGGCTGTCTGTGATGAAACGGTCCTCCTGGCCGTTCACCGCTATGAACGCATTGCCTGAGCCGTCCACGCCCAGTCGGAAGCACGAGTTGCCTTCCCCGCAGAACGGCTCTTCCCACTGGATCTCCGGCATTACGTCTCCTAGAGTTCGCGTGCGATGGCGTGGATGAAGGCTCTTGAGTCGTCGGGGGACAGCGCCAGTTCCTCCATCCGGTCCAAGTGAGTGCGGTACTTGGTCAATTCTGCCTCTCCGTAGAGGAAATCCGGGCCGTGGGAGTTGTCGATCTGCACGGTGTCCAGCTGTTCCGTCGGTCCTTCCGCGTACAGAACGGTCTGTCCTGCACCTGGGAAGGCTCCGCTGGTGAAAGGGACCACCAGAACCGTTCGCGCGTCGAGCTCGGACTGGTCCAGTAGGTGTTCGAGTTGCGCGCGAATGACGCTGGGGCCTCCGAACTGCATCCGTAGCGCCGCCTCGTGCACGATTCCGGTGAAGGTGGGCGCGGCCTCGGAGACGAGTACCTCCTGACGGTGGTTGCGGTGTGCCGTTCTCAACGCCACCTCATGTTCGGGCAGTTGCGGAAGGACTGCGCGGAAGACCGCGAGGGCGTAGTCGGTCGTCTGGAACAGGCCGGGAATGTGCACCGTGCATGCGGTACGCATACGAATGGCCTGCCACTCCAGCTCCGCGATGTCCAGCAGGCCTTGAGGCAGAGTTCCGCGATACCGCTCCCACCAGCCCGAGGTGCTGGGTGAGGACATTTCGACCAGGGCGGCCACGTACTTCGCGTCGTCGCAACGGCAGTGGTGGGCGAGGGCACGTAGACGCTCCTCGCTGATGCCCCGGACCCCGGACTCCATGTTGGAGATCTTTCCGCGGTCCACGCCGAGGAGGTTCGCGGCCTGCTCCGCGGACACTCCTGCGGCCACCCGCATCCTGCGCAACTCGTGACCGAGGCGCCTCTGGCGTTGCGTCGGTACTGCCCTCGCGGACATGTCGATCCTTCCGTTTCGAACTCGGACGGCAGTCTGCCGTGCTGGGCGGCTCGCAAGCCACGATCGAGCTAATTTGCCGAAGAGAGTGACAAATTTGCCATGCCGTCTTCTAGCTTGGACATCGCGGCGCTCACGTACAGCGAGCAGAAGCGCATCGCGTATGCCCCCTGTTCTCTCCTGCCCTGGGAGGGGGGCCTGCGCCAGGGCGACAGGCCGCTGCCGCACCGAGCAGCGCAACGAGACAGAGACGAAGAGGCTGGAACATGGATTGCAGTGGATGTACGCCGAGAAGGCCATGGGATCTTTCATTTTCCGCCGAGCCGGCGGAAATCGCGGCGCTGCGACGCTTGCTCGGGATTCGTCTGGGCCTCTGGGGCCTGGCGGAGCTGACGGAGCCGGCTCAGCTCTGCCTGAGCGAACTCGTCTCCAACGTGATCACTCACGTGGGCCCCGGTACCCCGACGACCCTCGCGGTCTCCGTCAGCGGTACATGTCTGCGGATCGAAGTCCATGATCCCGACACCCGGACCTTACCGCGGCTGCTCGACTCTGCCCGCGATGCCGAGGCGGGGCGCGGTATGGCCCTTGTGGCCGCGATGTCCGATTGCTGGGGCGTTCAGCTCCGTCCCGACCGCAAGATCACGTGGGTGGAACTCGCGTCGGGCCTGCCAGAGACGAAGGGCCACAGCAAGGACGTCCGGGTCTCCAGAGCCACGAGTTGCCTGCAGCTCTACAACGCCGGGCTGCTGACCCCCTTGCCGGGATCGAGCAGGCTGAGCGCCACCGCCGCGGAGGAGCTGGCGATCGACGTCATCGCCGATCTTCTCCACTGGCTTCGAGCCCATGGCCATGACGCCGATGAGGCGCTCGACCGCGCCCAGATGCAGTTCGAGGCGGACACGCTACGACCCGCACGGTGACGGGAGGCTCTCTGACTCGCGCAACAGGTGAAGACGCCGATCCGTGGCGGCGTCTTCACCAGGGCGGCGCGGACGTCAGGGATTCAGGATGCCGGCGAAGAAGCCCACTTCGGGGTCGTAAGGGGTTCCGACGAGCAACGCGCGGTCCAGGAGGATGTTGTTGTGCTCGCAACTCGTCTCCGGGAGCATCACGCAGGCATGGCAGGCCGCCAGGTTGACTCCACCGGCGCCGGACGCCTCGGTCTCCATACAGAGCGGGTCCGAGGAACACCACTCGGCACGGCGGACGGCCGAACGGACCGTGCGAGCGAGAATCTCGGGTTCGCCTTGGGCGACCAGACCACCCAGGCTGCCTGCGGAGTCGCTAGTCGCCGTGTAGATGAGCGCCCCCGCCATGTCGTCGGCGGAGTACAGACGCTCGCGCAGGGACGCGGCCGGGTAGCCCGCTTCCAGGCTCCACTCGTTGATGAGGACGTGGGCCAGGGTGTGCAGCAGCACCATGCGGGGGGTGGCCGGGGAGGTGATGACACGGCTCGGGTCGTCGGCCCGCTGCTCCAGCACCCGCTGGTGGGCGGTACGCATCCGTTCGATCCGGGCTGCCACCGCCGGGGCCTTCTCCCAGGCGTCCAGCCGGTCCTCGTCCAGCCGGAGGAAGACGCCCTCGCCACGCACCTCCATGGCCGGGAGCCAGCGCAGGGTGTGTTCGGACAGTGGCATTTCCTTGGTGTCGGTCGTCGAATCGGCGTCGACGAGCCGGGTGAACGCCTTCAGGGCGCGCACCTCGCGGAGCTTCTTGACCAGCATCGGGCCCGTGACACCAAGTGGATCGAGCATGCTCTGGTCGCCCAACGGGGTCTCGCAGACGAACTGCTCGTCGCGGGTGTGCTCGCTCTCGTCGTTGCCCGCCCGGAGACGCTCGTACTCCTTGTTGCGCAGGGCGCGGTAGCGGTGGTCGAAGGTGGGAGCCACCTCTCCGTCGGGGTCCTCCTCGCGCTCCGCGTCGAGCAGTGCCATCACCTCGTCAAGCGGTACGGGAGAATTTCCTTTGAAGACACCTTTGAGATAGATCTCGACATGGTCGCGCTCGTCGTACTCACGAAGCGCGTCCCAGTGTTCGGCGAGCGGATCCGCGCGACCGTCGCTCCATGGAGGGATGGAGAGCGCCGACTTCAGCACCGGTTGCCATACCGCCGAAGAACCGCGCTGCAACGTGCGCATCGGGAGTCCGCACTCCTGAGCGGGCGCGGAGGCACCGAGCCATGGGCGGGGACCTCGGCACTTGAGGCCCAGGTCCTTGAGCGCGTTCCTGCGGAAGGAGCCCTCCATCGAGACCTCGGGAGCTTGCCCACAGGTGCAGGACACCAGGATGGAGCGGAGCGAGGCAGTGTGCCCTGATGTGCGCAGCTTGAGCTTTCCCCCGCACTGTGCCGTCGGCGAGGCACCACGTTCTTTGGAGCGGTGCACCCACGGCCAGTACGGAAACTCGCCGAGGTGTCCGGCCTCGCAGGCGACGACGAAACGGGAGGGGACCAGGTCGACCTCGCAGGTGCCGCAGACGCTTCTACCGGTAGGCGGGTTGAAATCGCGATGCCGCTGTAGGTCGTTGCACTCGGGGCAGGAGTGCATCAACGGGAACCGTCGGACCCGTAGCCCGTCCCTGCTGGTGTCGTCGGAAGCGGGCGGCAGCCGGAAGTAGTCGACGTCGAGAAGGCGGGCCAGGCGCCGTTCGTGGATCCGTGGGGACTCGTCACGACTCCAGCTCTGCTCGGCCTCGTCGAGCCCCGAGACGATGAAGGACTCGTGATCAACGGCGATCAGCGAGCCGACGCCGTATGTGGTGATCGCCTGGGCGCGACGGACCGCGCCCCGCCGCGGAAAGCTGTGGGCGGGTGCGGCGCCGTTCGTACTGGTCCGGCGACGGCGGGCGGGAGGCGGGGTCATCGGGTTCCCTCCATGAACAGGGCGGTCTCGGCGTCGACATCACGCAGGCTCCACAACGTGGACCACGCGTCCACGTCTTCGGACTCATCGTCGTACGCCTTCAGCAACGAAGGAGTACGGCGACCCCTCTGGGGTTCGAACAGCAGGCCGCTGTGGATGTCGGCTTCTTCGCACCACCACTCGACGAACTCGTCGAAGGCCCGGGACACGGCGTAGCTCTCCTCCGGGGTGACCGCCTCGACGCGTTCCAGGAGGATCGACTTGATGTGGCCGCGAAGCACGTCTTCATAGGACTCGACCTGGCCCGCGCCCTCGTTGGGTCGTGCGGCGGGGATCATGATGCGGGCGAGGGCAACGATCACCGCGTGCAGGCCCCGGTCACGGGCGCGGGCTGAGAACGGGGTGACGGAGGTGGACTCGACCTCGCGGTACAGGGCCGAGTGGAAGTGCTGGAAGCTCTCGTAGTGGGAACGATCCCTGGATCGCGTTGAGTTGAGCATGACCGCGACCAGGCCGGGGTGCGCGCGGCCTACCCGGCTGGTGGCCTGGATGTACTCGGCGGTCGTCTGGGGCTGTCCCATCACGGCCATGAGACCGAGCCGGTCCACGTCCACGCCGACCGCGATCATGTTGGTGGCCAGGAGGACGTCCACGGCGTCGTCGTCGGGCCAGCGCTTCTCGATGCGCTTGAGACGGGTGGGGATCTCGCTGGCGTCGACACGGCTCGTCAGCTCCGAGTAGTTGGCGACCGAGCGGACCTCCACCCCCTCACGCTCGGCGAGCAGCTCCAGGTAGGCCACCACGTCGTCGTGCACCTGGAGTTCGGCCGCGGACAGCAGCCGGAGGCTGTTGAAGTAGCCGACGAGACTCCAGTACGCGTCGCGCACCTCGTCCTCGGTCTTCGCCTGCTTGGTCCGATGCAGGAGGGTGGCGTACGTACGAATCAGCAAGGTGGACTGGCTGGTGCCGGGGGCCAGGAGGCCGACGTAGCGTCGGCTGGCTTTTTCCTCGCGGGGCGTCTCCACGGCGAACCACGAGTCGCGGGCATCCAGGCCGGCGGGTGGGAACTGCCGTACTTTGCGGGCGAAGAGGTGGCGTCCCTGGTCGGCGGCGCGGCGGATGGTCGCTGTGGAGGCGATCACCTTGGGCCGGTCGGCGAGGGCGTCCACGGCGGTCTCGTAGAGGCCGGTGAGAGTTCCCAGCGGCCCGGAGATCAGGTGCAGTTCGTCCTGGACGATCAGCTCCGGGGGAGGAGTGCCGTCGGTCGGGTCGTCTCGGTTGAAGAGCGCGGAGGTGGCCGGACGCCACGGCATCGAAGCGAACTTGTCCACGGTCGCGATCACCAGGGTCGGCCGCGCGTCGTACACTGCCTCGTCGATCAGGTGGACGGGCAGGCCGTCGGCGAAGTCGCAGCCCACGCCGGGGCATCGGACATGCATCCTCTTGGCGTCCTCGTCGACTTCGTAGTTGCGTGCGTCGAGGCGGGTCCCGCACCAGGGGCAGGCGTGCATCTGGACGGGATTCTCCGTGGCGAGGCGCTTGTCGAGGTTCCTCTGCAGTTCGTCGAGCTTCATGCCGGCGGCGGTCAGCGTGTTCGGGGTCGCAGAACGCCCCACCCACATGCCGACGGAGAACTCCTCATGACCCAGCTCGGGCGTCCGGCGTCGCATGTGCTCCATGGCGCAGAGCAGAATCGCCGCCCGTTCGAACTGTTGGAGGGTGAGCAGCCGCAGCGTGTAACGCATGAGGACGGTGACGCCGCCGCCGTCCGCGCCCTTGCGGATGCGACGCAAGAACGACGTGAGGGCGATCAACCCGAGGTAGGCCTCCGTCTTGCCACCTCCGGTGGGGAACCACAGCAGGTCGGAAACCTGCCGATCGTCGTGCTCAGGGTCGTCGATGCCGGCCAGACAAAGCAGCAGAAAAGCGATCTGGAAGGGGCGCCAGCGGCCGGCGGCCGGGGTGGGGGCGCCTACCCGTCCGTCCTTCACCCACTTGCTCCGGGCCCGCTGGTCCGCCATGGCGCGGTTCGCGAGGCGGAAAGCACGCATGAGGTCGGGCTTGATCCGCAGCAGCCCGATGCCTTCACGGATACGGTCGAGAGCCTCGTGGCAGGCTTTCACTTGGTCCCGTGCGGGTTTCTCGTGGACGGTGCCTGTCAAAGCGTTCGCTTCGGCCGACTTACGGGCGATCCAGTGCTCGTATCCCGTGGCCAGCCCTTCCAGAGCGGCCAGGACCTCGGCATCGGACTGCTCGGCCAGCCCCAGCATGGACAGCGCCGAGCTGTCGATCTCCGGATTGGAGTCGGTGAGCAGCACCTCCACGGTGGGCACGAACTGGCTTCGCACCTCCGGGACAGCGGGCGTGACGGTTTCGGTCATACCGATCGGCTGGGGAGTCCAGTCCCACTCGGCAGCGCATCCGTGGCCGACCACGAAGGTCGGGGCGTGGCGGTGCAGCAACCGGCTCGTGGCGATCTCCGGGTCATGGGCGGCGGCGGGGGCTGGACGTTCGACGAACGCGCTGGAGTCGTCCGCGGCCCGGACGGTCAGACCACACTGGAACAGAGAGAAGGCGTCCTGGAGGTCCCGCTCGCCGATTTTCTGCGTATTGATCAGGGTGACCGTGACGGTGACCGTGTTGTTGACCCGATCCAAAGGCCGGACGTTGACGTGCAACGCGGCCTCCGGGGTGAGCTCGATTGTCTTCTTCGGATCGGGTTCGGTCACGTCGACGTGCTGGTCAGGAAGCACGAGTTCCCTGCGCCGCCACTGCTCCCGCTGGGAGGCGGTAGTACGGGCTTCGGCGCGGCGGGGCGGCACGAGCCTGCCGTCGGCGTCGGTGGGTTCGTAGACAGCCGCGCGTGCAGAGATCACGATCACACGGCTTATGGTCGGGCGGACCGCGAAGGTGAGCCCCATCGAGGAAGGCCGCCTGTCCCCCGAAGCACCGACCTCCTGCGCGGTGCCGGACTCCTCGACGTCTTCCCGGGTCAGCAGAGGCGCGGCGTCCAGGCCTTCCTGCTCGGCGGCGTCCTCGTCCTTCCGTTCCTTCGCGGCCCTGTCCGCGGCACGCGGATACAGCACACCGGTCAGGTACCGGTCGATCGGTGCGTCCTGGGTGAGCACCTCGCCCCGATCGTCCGGCGCGGCATCCGTGGCGGGGCCGAGAAGTTCACGGCGGAGCCCCACCAGGAGTTCGTCGTCCCGGACGCGGTAGTGCTCGGAGTGTGGGCCTGGCACCTGCGTCATGCGCGCTGCTCCTCGTAGTTGTCGGCTCTTCGGTACCGGCCGATGCCGGTGATGCGCGGGGCTATCCAGACGCCTCGCTCGCCGAGTCCTGCGTTCGTGCCGGCGGCGGTGCTGCCCGTCACTGTCTCCAGGGTGTCGATCCGCAGGTCGTGGATCTCGTCAGGCCACCAAGGATCCCAGGTGCGGTTCACCTTCTGTACCTGGAAAAGATCCTCGCGGAACCGCTGCGAGGCCTCCCCGATCTCGTTGCCGTCGTGCATCAGGGCGTACGGCGGGCTCTCGACCTCGCTCATCGGCAGGTCGTGGCGCTTGCGCAGCAGCACCTCGTTGCCGGGGCGTACCTGTTCCAGTAGATACGTCTGGGTGGCGATGGCGTCCCCCTGATGGTCTGGCGGGTCGATCCGGCACACGTCGCCCGACTCGGCGACGATCCCGTACCGGTCGTACGACCTCCACGATCCGAGGTAGCGGCGGCCGCCTTGCCGGCCCCCCGCCCTCCTGAAGAGCGGCAGTTCAGGAGCGGCCACGTGGTACAGATCCTGGCGGGCGCGCGTCATGGCCACATACAGGGCGCGGGCTTCGGCGGGAAGGTCCAACTCGTCCTCGTACCGCTTGTGGAGCTCGGCGAGGGGCGGCGGCGTCAGGACGATCACCCGGTCGAATTCCAGGCCCTTGGCCCGGTGCACCGTCGAGACGACGATGCGGGCGTTCTCCGGGTCCGCCGCTTCGTCCGGAAACCTGCCTTCGGCAACCGCGCGGCGCAGCCGGTCCAGATCGAGCACGCCGCGCCCCGCGCCGCGCGCGACCCTACGCAAAACCGTCCACAGGGCGGTGGCGTCAGGTTCGTAGGGAAGAGGGATTTCCGAGAGGAGCCTACGGAACCGGTCGTCAGTGAGGCCGGTCGCCTCCGTGCGCCGCAGCAACTCGGCGACCCAGTACGGCACCGGACGCTCCTCCAGCGGGCGTCGCAGCCGGTGGTCGATGCCGTGCGCGTGCAGCAGGCTGGAGACCACGAGGGCCTGCTGGTTGTCGCGGGTGAGGACGGCGCAGGTGTCGGAGAGGTCCCGCAGGCCGTCCAGGGTGAACTCGTCGTCGAGGTCGCCCAGGCCGTTGGCCGGATCCAGCAGGAGATCGCGCAGTTCGTCGTAGAGACGCCCGGCCTCGTCCGGGTCGGTGACCTGCTGGAGAAGGGGGCCGTGCGACAGTGCTACCCGAGCCTCGGCGGTGGTGGCCCGGAAGTTCCGGGTGAGACGCAGTTCCACCAAGTCGTCGGGGTAGGAACAGCGCAGCCAGTCGAAGAACCGACCGGTCTCGTCTGCGCGTTCGCCCAGGTCCTCGATCTGGAAGCCGTACACGGACTGGGCGGCGTCTCCGACGACGGTGAACCCGCAGCTGTCCTGGTACCGGTCGAGAAGCGTCTCCACCAGCTCACGGCGCCCGCCCAGCAGGTCCTGCACCTCGTCGATCACGACATGCGCCGGCGGCACCGCATCGCCCACTTCCAGCGCGCCCTTCTCGATCGCGCGGGTCGCGGCGGCGATCCGCTCGTCGAAGCCGACCGCACCCCACTCGCCGTCCGGGTGCGCCTGAAGGAGCACCTCGTAGGCCCACGCGTCGAAGGTACGGGCGCGTACCCGGTGGGCTCGTTCGCCGTGCCGGGTGATTCGTTCGCGCAATTCCCGGGCCGCCGCTCGCGAGAAGGTGAGCACCAGGATCTCGGCTGCCTCCAGCGCCTGTTCTGAGTCCTCGTGGCCGCACAGTGAGTCGAGCCGGCGCACCAGGGTGTGCGTCTTGCCCGCTCCGGCGCCCGCGGTGACCAGGACGCGCGCATCCCAAGGCTGCTCGACTACGGCCAGTTGCTCGTCGGTGAGCGGAGGGCTGTCCTGGTAGACGTCGGTCACTTCCGGCTCCAGAGGTGCTCGAACTGGGTGAAGGCGAGGTGCGTGTCGAAGTTGGCGATGTTGTCGCTGACGTTGAGGATCAGGCAGCTTTCCTTGCCGCCGTTGAGTGGTCCGCGCAGTCCGCGACCGATCATCTGCTGGTACACGTTGGTGCTGTAGACCGGCCGGGCCACGACCACGACACGAGTGGCAGGTGCATCGAATCCCTGGGTGAGCACACCGTAGTTGGTGAGGACTCGGATGCGTCCGTTTCGGAAGCTCTCGATGCGATTACGGCGGTCTTGCGTGCTGGTCGTCGAGTCCACGGCGGCGGACGGGACACCACGGTCGTTCAGCATGGCGGCCAGGTATTTGGCGTGGTCGACGGAGGTGGCGAAGAGCAAAGTCGGCCAGTCGTTGGGTAGCTGGGCCACAGAGTCGACGATGCGCCGACTGCGTGCGTGGTCGTCGGCGAGCCGCTGTTCGGCGGAACGGGAGAGCACCGCCATGCGATCGGCGTGTGTTTTCTCGTCCCTGGTGAGTTCGATACGGCCGCCCTCAAGGGTGCGGTGCTCGACCTGGGCGAGCATGCCCCAGTCCTGGAGATCGCGATACGGGTCTCCCGACGGGAAGACTCCCTGGTCGAGCCGCCGGTTGCCGAAGCGGCTGACCAGGCGGCGGGTCTCCTCCTCATTGGTGTTCCGGAACGGGGTGGCGGTCAGGCCGAGAAGATGCCGGCCGGTCTCGTACTGGGTGAGTCCCAGCTGGCCCAGGATCTCGGTGTACCGCTTGGAGATGGCGGTGTGCGCCTCGTCCACGATCACCAACGCGGCTTGGCGCAACCAGGCGTACTGGTCTGTGGCCAGGCACCGTTCCAGCTTGGCATCGGTGGCGACGACAAGGTGCGGGTGATCGACTACGTTCCCGACCTCGCTGGTGCTCCACAGCCGGCTGATGGTGAGCGGGCGTTCGGCCCCCACCTTGCTCCAGACGAACTTCCAGCTCTGGACGGCCTGTTCGCACAGCTCTTCGGTCTGCGCGATCCACAGCAGTGGACCCTTGAGGTCTCCGACCCGCTTCACCCAACGGATCACGGCCTCGGCGGTGACCCGGGTCTTGCCGGCACCGGTCGGAAGGGACAGCATGCCGCGCTGCGGGGCCAGCCGGTCGAGCATCGTGGAGATGTTCCGGACCAGGTCCTCCTGGTAGTCATGGAGGCGAGGGAAGTCCCGCGGGCCCTCCACTGTCTCGAACGGCGGCAGGGAGGGAGTCTTCGAACCGGCGAACGAGACGGGCAGCCTCATCTCCGACACGAACGCGATGGCCGCCGACGAACCCCCGTACGCGACAGGCGCATTGGGAAAGCGCGCCTGGATGTCCCGGGCGTGCTGTTGGAGTACTCCGTCACCGTGCGCGTTGAACGCCATCTGCGCGATGCGGCGCCCGGACGGCTCCATGCCGTCGGTCGCCTGCATCTCGGCGTCCATCAATCCCTCGGGGAGACCGGCCCGGAGCGCGTCGGCACCGATCAGCAGCTCGATCTTGGTCACCACGTCCGCGGCCTCGCGCACCGCATTCTGTGCCGCCTTCAGCTCGCTGTCACGAGCCATGCGGTCCTGGTGCTCCAGGACCGCGCGGCAACCGGCGGCGCCGAGACCGAGACCGAGTTCGCGATCGATGAGAAGCAGCATCGGCTCGGGCTCCAGCGGCATGCGGACCTTGACGGTGCCGTCCTGGCGCACGGCGTCCAGAGGGGAGGCATGCGTGCCGTTGGGTGTGCGGATGACCTCTTCCAGCTCAGTGCACCGTTGCACCATGCTGTTCCGTTGTCCGCTGTTCAGGCGCTGCCGCAGGGCGGGGAACAGCTCGACGAGCGGAACGGCGTCACCCTCCGGTTCCTCCCGGGTCTCTCGGCTGATCACGTCGGCATAGCGGAGCATCCCCCACTTCTCGATCATCAGCTCGGCATCCTCGGCGGTCGGTACGAGGAGTGCGGGGAGCTGCTCGGCACGGAGCGCCCGGTATTGAGCGGTTCCGACGGCGATCGTGATCTCGCCGTCGGGACGGGTTCCCCAGACGTCGCCGATCCGGCAACGCGTCAGGGAGTCCTCGGGGAAGTCCGCGCCGAACCGGGTCAGCATCACGTAGGTGGCGCCGACGAAGGAGTCGTCCTCGCTACGGGTCACTTCGTCGAGGAGCGCGTCCCAGCGGTCGGCGGGGACCTCGTCGACGGTGGTCGGAAGCCGCAGCCTGCGAGCCTTCTCAGGGGAGATGTCGGCGACCGGCAGCACGTCCCGGTAATCGGCGAGCTGGGGGCCGACGGCCTCCTTCAGCGGCTTGATCCCCTGGGAGGTGGCGACCGTGCCGTGCTTCCACAACATCCACCGGATCGGCGAGGCTACCGCCTGGCGGGTGCTGCTCTGCGCGCCGATCTGGCGGATCCAGTTGTCCACCACTGCGTCGTCGGGCAACACCTTCAAGAAGGCCGCGCGGGACTCTTCGGAGAGGGCGCGGAAGAGGTGGAGCGGACCACCGATCGCCGCGCCCTCGACCTTCATCCGACTCAGTGTCGGGCGCGGGGCGCGACTGTCCAACCCACGCAGGTAGCCGGAGTGGACGGCTTCGCGGTACTCCTCGAACCACTCTTCGCCCGCCTGGGGCTGCACCCCACCGGACGGTCGCTCCCGTAGACCGACCTGGGGGAAGAACGGGGTGTCGTCGGAGTGGAACTTCATGTCGACGGCGACGCTCGGGTCACGCTTCGCATCGACGACGTCACCCGGCAGCATGCAGTCCTCGACTGGCCGGAACCGCCCATCGGAGGTCTGCACTCGGAGCGTCGAGCGCGGAGCGGGCACCCGCTCCAGGACCTTGTGGGCCAGCCGACGGACCCCCGCCTGGCGGAACAACTCCCAGAAGCGCTCCCAGTCCGAGTCGCTGTAGTGATCGAAGCCCTGGTCGAGGACACTGACGAACCTGCCCTCGACATCGGCCTCGCGGATGCCCAGGGTGTTGAGGGCATGAGCGAGTGACGGATCCTGGGCAAGCTCGTCGACCACGTACACCAAGGCCTCACGCAGCCCACCCTGGTCGGCCCGGCGGAACACCCTGCCGGGCACCGGGGCGACGAGACCGTGCTCCTCGGTGAGCACGATGTGGGACTTGCGGGCTTCCTCGGCGTAAGGGGACCGAGCCTCGATCATGTTCGCGAGGATTCGCACAGCCACCGCCGACGACTCGGGGGTCTTGCTTTCGACCAAGGCCTCCAGCCACTCGCGGACGTGCGTCCTCTCGTGCCCGGCCGCGCCGATGATGTGCTCGACCTTTCCGGAACGTAGTGCGTCTGCTTCGACGCTTGGGTGCAGCCAGTTCGAGGGGCGCCCGGGGCATTGGTTCCACATCCGCAGCCAACTGGACAGTTTCTTCAGGTCCCTGTCGAGCCGCGGGTGGATCCGCAGTTGCGTGGGGACGCGCAGGACGCCGTCCTGGTCGGGCAGGGACGGCCGGTCTGCGGTGCGGGCCCAGATCTCCCGGGTCAGAAACTCGTCGGCCCAGCTGATCGATTCCTTGACACGGCCGGGCAGTAGGGGGAGGTAAGCGGCGGGGTCCTCGGCGGGTGCCAGGGCAGGAAGGGAGTCGACGACCAGCTGCGCCGCCACCCGGATCATCTCCTGGTTGAACGGGGAGGAGTCGAGGAGGTTCTGCCTGTCCTCGTTCGTCTTCCAGGCTCCGTTGAGGATGCCGCTCAACGACATCTCGTACTTGGTCGGGAAGAAGGACCAGAACGTACCGCGGCCTCGGGTCCGCGAATTGATGTACAAGCCACTTTCCGGATCCTTCTCCAAGGCCGGAACACCCCATGAAAGGTCGAGTGAGAGCCGGCCGTGGAGCTCGCCGGCGTCCTCCCGGGCCGCCGGACCGGGAGTATGGGTGGTGGTGAACACCCGCCAGCGGATGGTGTTGGTTGCCGCGTTCCGCTCCTCGGTCACGGTGTGCAGGTCGCCGACCTGTCGAGACGTCAGAATTCGGCGAGCTGACGGGAGATGACGACGGTCCTCAAGGACGACCCGAGCGACATGCGGGGAGAAGAGCTGGAAGCCCACGGGGAACTCGTCGCGCGGCTCGCCGTTTTCCTTGGCGCGACCGCCGTGCATGTCCAGCCCGAGCCGTCGGTCCGCCTTCGACAGCAAGGGCAGGCGTACGACGGTGGTTGCCCAGGTCAGCAGCTCGTGCAGGACAGGGTCGGCGGTTCGCTCGGCCTGCATGTCGAGTGGACGGGCCATCCGCAGCACAGGGGCGTCGAATTTCTGACCGTAACGAGCGGCCACGCCGGGCACGTTTTTGATTTGCTCGAACGACCAGGCGCGGTCGAACCCGAAACTTCCGGTGCTGCTGAAGAACTCCGGAGCGTCGGTTACCACGAGGACTGACTTAACGCCTACTCCGAATCTTCCGATCTGGCCTCCACGCTTCTTCGACATACTCATTCGAAGAATTGTTTCCGCGCCCTCGGGAGTGACTGGATTTCCTTCGTTCGCACAGTAAAGATGTGTCGCTGTGAGGACGACTTGGATTCGACCTCCGGGTTCATCCGCGATTTCGTCGGCGGCATTTTGAATAAGCTCAAAGAGTTGGCGATCGCCATACCCGCCCTGACTGATGCGGCGCTCTCCATTGGCATGTTCGGCTACGAGCCCGGGGTCTACGGCATAAGTTTGCAGGACGCGCGAAGACTGCTCAATCACGGTTTGAATGACCGGAGGGAAAGAAGATGGCATTGTCCAGCACTCCTGAGGTGTCAAGCGGTAGGACGAAGATGTGTGCCGTGACGGGCCGGCTGTCGATGTCGTAACAGCCGGCCCGTGGACGTGCGAGTCCGAAGAGCCTGGCGGCGATGGCCTGCGAATCTGTTTCTGCTGGTGAGGGCGCGCGCAATCAGGTTTGGGTCCGAGAGGCTCCTGGCCACAGGTGACGTTGTAGGGCGGTCAGACAGAGGGCGTGGTGCCGTCGGGGGGTTCCTGAAAGTATTGAGCCATACAAGGAAATCTATTGACAAAATCATCTGCGCACGGGTGACCCTTGAGAATGTCCGCCGCAGTCTTCATCTCCACCTCCCCCATTGCAATTTCAAGTTCGAGATGGTGCCGCCCCCGGTCCGAATCCAAGTCATATCCGTAGTACTCATCCATTGAAAGATACCCCTGTCGGTTTCGTTGTCGCAGGGGTGCAGTGAAGCCCAAATGCCCCCCGTGGAAAATTAGGCGTGCGAAATACTCTTGCCGAATGAGCGTAGCAGCTTGCAAACCCGTGTGACCAGTTCCTCAATTTTGATTGAGCAAAGGCTCGTTCGGGGCTAGGATGGACCTGTGGCTTTTGACCCTCGGTCGATTTTGGACAAGGGGGTATCCCGGCCGCCCGATCTCCTTGAATTCGCATTCAGGTTCACCGGCGGGGCGAATTTTTCACCGTTACTCATATTATCTGGTGCCGATCTCGGAGTCAACCAACTGGCCCCGGATGTGGGAGAGTTGACCTCGTTGAGGTATCCGTACAGGTCAGGCGGCGGGGTGTGGGCGCGGGAACGGGCACCGTGATCACGAACGTTCGTGCCGAGCGGGCCTGCGGGTGGCGGCTGCCCGGCGCTGATACTCGCGGATGCTGGGCACGAGGCAATGACGCGGGGCATGCTGACGGAGAAGTTGGAGTGTCCGTAACTGCTGGAGACGCTCGCTCAGGCGCTGATGGAAGCCGAACTGCCTTGAACAAGTTTGTCGATGTGTATGGGCTGGCGAAGGTCAGTGCTCGATCAACTGCTGGTTGACAGTGTTCAATGCGTCAAATTAGCCTCCTGGTCTACGGCATGCGAGCTGTACGCGGCTCCAGGGAAAGAGCAGGTGGCACGTGGATACAGGCGAGGAGTTCGGGCCCTGGTTGGCCCGACAGCTCAAGCTCGCGGGGAAGACGCAGGCCGAACTGGCCGACGAGCTCCAGCTGACTCGGGCCGCCGTGTCCGCGTGGATCACGGGCCGATCGACGCCTCGCCCCACTGTTATGACGGACATCGCCAAGGCGCTCGGCACGGACGTGGGGACGGTTCACACCCGCACCACTGACACCCAGGCCGGCCTCCCGGTCACCTGGTACCACCGCCCCGGCTACCACGACGGTGGCCGCGACATGGGCAATGCCGCGGCCTTCGCCTTCGACGCCGACGTGCAGGTCCTCGCCCGCGAGACTTGTCAGAACAGCCTGGACGAGCGTCTTACGGAGAACGGTCGCCCGGTCCGCGTCCGTTACACCCTGCATGAGCTCACCGGTGAAGCCCTGGACTCCTTCCGCGAGGCGATTCTCTGGAACGATCTCTTCCCGCACTACTCCGCCGTCTCGGAGGCCGCCGCCAATCAGAAGGTCGGCCGGGTCGTGGACGCCGGTGTGCGCGACATGTACGAGAAGGGCCGCTTGGTCCTGCTGCGCGTGGACGACTACAACGCTTCCGGGCTCATCGGCGACGATTACGCGGACGGCAAGTTCGCCGCCGTTGTCCGGCGCCAGCTGGAGAGTCTCAAGTCCGGTCCCGGCGCGGGTGGTTCGTACGGTCTGGGCAAGGCGACGCTGTGGGCCACCAGCGCCCTCGGACTCGTACTCATCAATTCCACTCTGTCCGTGCCTCACGAGGGACGAACCGAGCGAAGGGTCATCGGCCGTCTCGAACTGCCGTGGCGGGAAGTGGACGGCGAGCCGTACGCGGGCCCGGCCTGGTTCGGGCGCCCCGATCCCGATTCGCCCGGTGCGCTGGTCGCCCGTTCCTGGTGGGCGGACGAGGAGACCGTCGCACGCCTGCATCTGACCAGGGAGAGCGACGAACCCGGTACCTCCTTCCTCATCGTCGGCGCGCACGACGTCGCCAGCCTTGAGAGCAGGTCCGACGCCGACGAGGAGGCCGGAAGTGTCGAGGACGGCGACGAGGACACGCGGGACATCCGCAAGATGCACGGCCGCCTGGTGGAGGCGCTGGGACGTGACTTCTGGGCCGCGATGACCGGCGGCGGCAGCAGGCTTCCCCTCCTGGAAGTCTCTGTCCGTGCCTTCCAGAACGGCAAGGAGGTCGTGCCGGAGAAGCAGGTCGACCCGTCTGTCGAGCAGGCCACCCGGACTCGTGCCCTCAGGGCGCACTACGAGGGCACCACAGTGGACCGCCTCACCGAGGCCGGGCAGGTCGCGGCGCGGAACGTCCCGCTGAAGCTGCCGCTCTCCGGTGGTTCCCATGGGACGCTCGGCACGCACCAGGCGGTCCTGCTCGTCACCGAGGCCGACGGGGACAGGGACGGGGACGGGGGAAAGAACCAGGTGCACTCGCTGCGCGGCAACCGCATGACCGTCAAGAGGGCCGGCGTTCCGAGACTGCCGCTCGGGACCAACCCCTTCCAGGCCGTTCTACTGGTGGGTGAGGCGGCCGGAGAAACCGCTCCCTTCGCGAAGGAGGCCGAGGAATTCCTGCGCGCGGCGGAACCGCCTGAGCATGACCGCTGGGGACAGACGGAGGAACTGACTCTGCGCTGGTCCCCGTCCGCGTATCGACGGATCAGCGCGCTGACGGCTGAGGTGAACAATGCCGTCAGGGAACTTGTGGCGCGTCCGAAGCGCAGCAGCAGCCGCGAGGGCGGTGAGGCCGTGCGCAAGGCGTTGACCGTGAAATCGAGGCCCAAGGCCAAGGCACCCGCCGGGCCGGTGGTTCCGGTGCTGGACACGCTCGAGGCGACAGTCGGCGACGACGGAGAGTGGCGGATCACCGCGGAAGTGAGCATCCCGCGTGGCGACGAGATCGTCCCGATGGTGCCGGTCGCGCAACTGGATGTGCGGTCCGGAGGCCGTCCGAAGCTGGAGTGGGCGGAACTCGTGGCTGTCGAGGGTTGCGAGGTGGAGGGCGGGACCCTGCGCTTCTCTCCCGGCGCGCGTCGCGCGAAGTTCCAAGGATTTACCGATGTGAACAGTCACCCGGTCAGGACCACGCTCACCCGCCTCGTCGTCGAACTCCGTGCTGGAAAGGGGGAGTGACGCGTGAAGATCTACCCGTACAAGCGGCTCAACCGGCCGGTCACTCTGAGAGTGACCTCGGTCTCCCTCAAGCTTTCGGACGGCACCCGCGACCAACTGGAGACCACCGCTTACTCGGCCCAGCAGCAGTCCGTCGCGCTCGGCATCGCGGGCCATACCGACTGGGTGAGCGCCACGATCGGCCTCTCGGCGACGCTTCCACCCGGGGCGAACGCGCCGGACGCGGCCTGGTCCGATCTGCGTGTCCTCGCCGTGCTGACCGACGGCGAGACCAACGTCCGCACCTCTGCGGATCTCACGCTCGACGCGGAGGGCGGACGGGACTGGTCGGGATCACTGGAGGTGCTCCGCGACGACCACTTGGGGCGGGCCTCCCTCGCCGTCTACGCCGTCGGAACGGTGGACGGAGTGCGCGGACGGTCGATCGCCGAGACCGACCGGAGCTGGATCGTCGACACGGTCTCCGACGAGCCGGTCCGTGGACTCCAACTGGAGGTCCAGACGGCATCCTTCAAGAGAAGTTCCCGGGAGTGGCTTCAGACCTACGCGGACGCGCCCTGGATCGTGGACGTCTCGGCCCGAGTTCCCACGGTGTTCGTGAACACCGACGTCGAGGGTGTCATCGGGCTGCTGGACAGCAACGGCTCGGGAGTGGACAGCAAGGTACGTGACCTCTTGGTCGCCCAGATGGCCACCGACGTCTGGACCGCGGTGTTCCACGGTGCCATCGGCGATCTGGAGGTGGAACCCGGTGGGAGCCCCGTCTTCCCCACCGACTGGCAGGGTGAAGTGCTCCGGGAGATGCTCCCGGACGTCGTTCCCGGCGTACACGTCGAGGAGGCCCTACGGCAGGTGCACCGTCGGCGTACCGGTGAATCGGGCTGGGTCGAACTGCAGACTCGTATCCATTACGCGGCGGTCCGCCGTGCCGATGCCACCAAGGCGCTTGCCTATGTGATCCGCAGTCTGGAACAGATGAACCGGGAGAGCGAGACGTGATCACCCAACCGAACCACGTACCGGAGCGCCTGGCGCTGCTCGCCACCTCGGCGGTCGATCCGTTCCTCACCGAAGAGCTGCTCAGAGGCGAGCAGATTCACGGCGGCATCGACCTCGCCAAGGTCGTCGAGCCGCTTCCCGAGGATGACGCCAGATGGTGGGTCGAGCCGATCCGAAGCCTGGTGGAAGACGCCATGTTCGAGTTCCGGGAGGACCGCACCCGAGCCGACGCATGGCTCGCGCCACGGCTCCATGCCACGTTGCGCCTGACACGGCGAGAGGCGGCGGACAAGCGCCTGTGGAATCACCTGGCGTTGGCGGTGGCCCCCGACTATGTGGTCTGGCGTCACCTTTCGGAACCGACGGCGAAGAAGCCGGAAAGGCGTGTCGCCGCGGAGCGCTTCCGAGGGCCTGCCGATCGGCAGTGCTTTTCACGTCTGTGGTGGGCGGCGGAGCTGTTCAGGAACGGGGCGGACTACGAGCCGGTCGAGGCAGCCTGCGGAAACCAGGACCTCATCCACAGCGTTCTGAAGAAGGAGATGATTGACCACCGTCCAACTGCGCAGGCCATGATCCGCCTGTTGAAGAGCGGACTGGTCACCACTGGGCGAGAGGTCGACGGCCTCAGTGTCGCGATCAACGCGGCCGGTGCAACCCTGATCTATGACATCCTCGCGCCGGATCACTCCCGCAACCCCGTCCATCTGCGGGACTGGATCGCAGAAGCGGAATCAGCACCACCGGTCGAGCGGTACGAACTCCCGAAGGGTCCTGACGAGGACCCAGTCCCGGAGGAGTCTGTGGACGCGCTCACCAGCTACTTCGCAGAGCTGTTTGAGACCGCCCCGGTCAGGGGCCGGAAGACCGCGGATTGACCTGGCGCGGCGGCCGGGCTACTTCGTCGCCGCCTTCTTGCTCTTGCGTGGGCGCATGGAAGAAGGCGGCGGCACCTGGTCCTTGGCCTGCGGGCACCTGCCGGTGCAGTGGTCGGCCGCGCCGCAGCCATCGCTTCGAAGCTTGGCCCGCTGTTCCTCGGTGGCCGGCTGCCACGGCTTCCTCAGCGCCTCCGGGTCCGGCTTGGGTAGACCGAGAGCGGAACTCAGCAGGTGCGCACCGAACAGGGGCGGTACAGCGTTGCCCACCTGCTGAGCCTGCGCCGTACCGGACCACGGATAGTCCGGCGGGAAGCTTTGAAGCATGCCCGCTTCGTTCATACTGAACCGCGGTCCTTCGTAGACGATCTTCTCGTCCAGGTGCTCGAAAACCACGAAGCGGGAGATGCGGCCGGTGACGGTGGTGGCGGGCTGCTGGTCGGTCCGTACCCCACGCCTTCCCGGATGACCCGAACTGCCGTAGTTCGAGCGGACCAAGAAGGGAATGACACGTCCGGGATGTGAGCCCACCGGGTCCGAGAGGGCATCACGCATGGACCGCCAGGGGAGCTTGTCGTCGTTGTTGTTGCTGCTCGACGCGCTGCCCTTATCAAGGGTCGGCTGAAGGTCCTGGTCGGGTGCGCTCGTCCCGTTGGTCCGGTTCCATTCCTTCGCATCATAGGAACGGTGTGTAGGAGAGGGGAGTGAGGGTTTGCCGAGCCCTTCGCGCCGAGCGATCAACACCGCGCGAGAGCGCGTCTGCGGTACCCCGTAGGTCTCTGTGTCCAGAACGCCGACGACAACCTCGTATCTGGTCCCATCGGGGAGTCCTGTCTCGGCCAGTACCTTGGCGTAGTGCTCCCAGAGCGGAGCTACTGCGGGGACCTGTTCCAGGACGATCACGTCGTACGGGCGGTTCTCACGATTGGGACTCCGCGTTGCCTGAATCGCGTATCGGAGAGGTTCGAGGACCAGGGCGGTGCGTGGATCGGGGAGATCCTTGAGTTCTTCGTCGATCTGGTTGTCGGAGTCACCTGGCATCAGACGATCGATGTACTTCTTGACCCTGTCCAGGGCCTGGCGCCCGGCGCCGTGCCCGGCCACCGAGTACGTCTGGCACGGAGGGCCACCGGCGAGCACGTTGATCTCCGGCGGCAACGACTCGAAGGCATCCCTGCGTACCGCGCTCACGTCGGCGTGAAGGGTGTCCAGCCCGGCGGCGTACCGGGTCAGGCAGGCGTTTCTGTCCCACTCGACACCGAGACTCGGGATGTCGAGCGAGTGACCGGCGACGTCCAGCCCTCCGGGACCTGCGAAGAGGTCAAGGACGAAAGGCTGGTCGAGGATGGGCTTGTGGGACGCCGTGCTGGTCATGTGGCCGAAGTCTAGCCGGCAGCGGGGACTGCTGGATCCCGAATCAGGGCTGCGGCGACAGCCCTCCCCAGTGCCTCTCCCACCGGCGGTGGTGTCGCGTGTCCGACCTGGCGGTAGCGGGCGGTCTTGCGCCCTGTGATCTCCCACGTCTCGGGAAAGCCCTGTAGCAGCGCGGCCTGCTCAACCGTGATCTTCACCATGTTGTCCTTGCCGAGCTCGGGGTTCCAGACGAAATCGGCGTCGGGCACAACGTCGCCCACAGTGTGACCGTTGACACCCATGGTCGCCCAGGTCCGCTTGGCTCCCGTAGGTCCCAGATCCGCGCCGCCCCGGTTCTTCGAGCCGCCGACCAGAGTGGGGGCCGGTCGATCGGCCTGAGCGACCCAGCGGGCGGCGTCCGGCCAACCTCGTGACGCCATGGTCGGTCCCAGAACGGCACCGACCGTCGTGGGCTGCTGCACGGTCGGTGCCGGTGGCCGGAATGCCGCGGCCCACTGCCGCTCGATGGCGACGAGGACGCCCTGCTTACGGTTCTGCGGCACGCCGAAGTCGACCGCGTTCACGACGAACCAGCTGAACTCGTATCCCAGGTGGGCCAGTTCGGCTCGCGCGAAATCACGAAACTGCTGGTAGGCGTCCGAGTGCGCGAGCCCGGGCACGTTCTCGATGAGCACCGCGCGAGGCCTGATCGCATGAACGAGGTAGACCGTGGCCGTCAGCAGGTGCTCCTCGGCTCCCGAATCCGCGCGCCCGACGGTTGCACTCGACTTCACCCGCGGTAATCCGGCCGAGAGGAGGTCCACGTCGAGGCTCTCGGGATGCTCCGCCGGGTCGAAGTCCATCAGGTCGGCGTGAAGCACATTCCAGTGCGGTCGGTTGGCCCGCAGGGTGTCGACAGCGAGGATGTCCTCGTCCAGCAACAGACGTGGCTCGTAACCCGCCCGCTCCAGTCCGAGGGCGAGCCCTCCCGCCCCCGAGCACACATCGACGAAGGTCAGTCCGCTCATACTCTTCTCCCCCGGGTCGCTTCCGTCCGACGCTGCTGCACAGCCGCCGCCACGCGTACGGCCACTTTCCCAGGAGCCTCGTGCTCCCAGAATCGCAGCACCGTCCAGCCTTCCGCGATCAGATGCTCGGTCGTCTCCCGGTCGCGGGCCATGTTCCGATCCAGCTTTCGGCGCCACCAGTCCGCATTGGCCTTGGGGTGAGTGGCGTGCTGGGGACAGCCGTGCCAGAAGCAGCCGTCGATGAGAACCGCGACCTTGGCCCGGGTGAAGGCCACGTCGATGCGTCGCCGGGGCATGCCCGGCACGGGGTACTCCACGCGATAACGCAGTCCGGCCGCGTGCAACAGCCGTCGTACGGCCAGCTCGGCCTCCGTGTCTTTGCTCGCCTGCTTGCTCATGCGGGCGGAGACGGCAAGAGAGGAGGGGGCGAGATTGGGCACGGGATCATCTTGCCGGCGTAGGCGGACCTGCGTGTAGCCAGGGAAGAACTCACCCCACTGGGGTGGGTGACGTTGCCAGAGGGGTCGCCCGCTTCTTTCTTGGTGTCGTGCCTCCGCGTCCCGCCTCAAGGGTGCTCCAGCATGGGGTAGAAGCGAGCGGGCGGCCCGGGGAGAGTGGGCGGCTTGCCGGATTGTGCTTGGGGTGGGCTCGCGGCCGGGGTTGGGGCACGCCGGGTGGCTGGGCGGCGGTCCGGGCGCGCCTGTGGTGGTGGGCCGTGACAGGCGTGGCGTGCAGTTGGGGCCGGCCACGGACTGGTGGACGTGCCGGCCGTCTGCCCCGAGATGAGTGCTGGGTGCGAGCGATTGAGTGCACTACGAGGCGAGGACGGTCGGTGTTTGCCACCCGCGAGTACCGCAGGCGGAGCTGGTGGTGACGCCGGCGCAAACTCCCGCGAATGCGAAACGTTGAGTGGATCTTGACGGAAATCCGGCTGGAGTCGGACCTTGCCGGGCCGCTGGCGTCGAGTCACTCGTGTCGTCCTGCGTCTCATTGGTGGCCAGGGGGCGCGGCAGGGGGCGGAGGAGGGGGATGAGCGGCGGCGGTAGTGACATATTCGTCGACTTCGATGTGCTTCAGCGCGTTCGGCACGACATCCAGCGCATCGGCGAGATCATGCAGCGGCCCGGCCGGGAGATGGATGAGGTCGACGGCGCGGCCATGGGCGTGTTCGTTCTGGCCACGAGGATGAATGACTTCGGCGACGAGTGGTCGTACGGGATCAAACAGATCGAGAAGTTCTCCGACGCAGCCGTCAAAGCGCTCGACGGGATACGGAAGGCCTTCGAGGGCCTCGATGACCGGGTGGCCGAGGAACTGCGGAGATCACGGGAGGTCGGCTCGGTATGAGCGACCTCTTCTCGTGGACCTCTCCTACCCAGTCCTCGCCCTTGCGGGGTGAGTTCCTGGCCCTCGGGTTCGTCCCCTGTCCTGGTGATCCACATGCTGCGCTGCACGTGGCGGACATCGTGCGGCGTACGGCCGACGCCCTGCACGAGATGTCCGACGTGCTGCACGGCACCGGGGAGGGTGACTGGAAGGGGCGTCACGCCGAGGCCTTCCGGGAGCGGTTCGACGCCGATTTCCGGCCCCGGGTGGACCGGGCGAGGCGATCGTTCGGCAAGGCGGCGACGGCGCTGAGCGGCTGGGCCAATGCCATGCCCGAGTGGCAGCGCAAGGCGGCTGTTCTGGAACGGCGGGCGCAGGACGCTCTGGATGCCCGGCACACGGCCGAGCAGCGGCTGGCAGGGTTGCCGCCCTCGTTTTTGGTCGAGCCGAAGACCGAGGACGGCGCCGGGGGCGGCAAGCTGGAGAAGAACGAGGAGGACAGGGCCTCGGCGGAGCTCGCGATCGCGACCGCCCGGGCAGACTTCGACCGGGTGCTCGCCGAGGCACGCAATCTCGCGGTCGACTTCGACCTCGAAGGCCGGGCCGTCGCGAGACGCCTCGACAAGGCGATGAACATCGCCCCGGACGAGCCCGGTGTGTTCGAGAAGCTGGGAGACGCGGTCGTCGGGATCGGAAAGGCTCTGGATTCGATGAATCGAGCCGCCGCCGATGCCGTGAGCGCGGCCGTGGGCGATGCCGTCGAATGGCTCACTGAGCATGCGAACTCCATCGCCGCGCTCGGCGACGTACTCGGGACCGTCAGTGCGGCCCTCGGCGCGATCTCGCTCGGCTTTGCCTTCGCCGCTCCGGAGACGGGCCCGCTGGCGCCTTTGCTTCTCGGTGGGGCCGAGGTGCTCGGGCTCGCCTCGGGCGGCTTCTCCCTCGGTGCGCTGGCGGTGCACGGCGCGGCACGTGCCGTCGGTGGGGGTGACGTGGTCTCGAACCGGACGCTGGCCGAGGACGCTCTGGGTGTGCTTCCCTTCGGTGGCGTTCTCAAAGGCGCCTCGCGTGTGGCCGCCGAAAGCCGTCTGGCTGTCGGAGCGGCCAACTTCGGCCTCGTGGACACCGTTGCGGCATTCATGGGGGATCCGACCGCACTCGGATACTGGGCTCCGGAGAGCGGGCGGCAGGTCGCGGAGGACGTGGTCGTTCCCGGTGGCGCGCTGCTGGTGGCTTTCGAGAACGCCTGGCACGCCGGTGGCGAGAAGGACAGGGCGGCTCGGGAGAAGGAGCAGGCGTCGCGATGAAGGAAGCGGAGATTCCGGGCCATTTCGACGGGCGGGGCCGCGTCGAGTTCGGCCTGAGCGGTCTGGAGGCGGGACAGTCCGACACGATCACCGCGATCGGGTTCGAGTTCGGCTACGACCTCGTGGGGACCGAAGTACGGAGCAGGAGCACGATGAGCCTGGTCTTCGTACGGAACGACTCTCCGACAGCTCGTCAACGGGCAGTGCAGACCCATGACCGACTCCGTGCCGGAGGACCGCTTCTCATGGCGTGGGCGGTTCAGGCGCCCGGCGAGGGGCAAGCGGCGCCGCAGACCACCCTCACCGCCGTCGAACTGGCGTCGAAACGCCGGGGCCTCGCCGCCTACGAGAGCAACGGCATCCGCGGGCTGGTCGTCCTCGTCGCCGTGCTCAGCGTGGGCTGCCTCGTCCTCGCGTGGGCGCTGCGCCACGGACCTTTCGCAGCTGTGGTGCTGGCGGCGCTGTTCGCCGTGGCCCTGGCGGTCCTGGCGGCGTTCGTTCCCTCTCTGACGAGGCGTTGGTACGAGAAGAACCGGCGGCTGGTGGATCTCTACGACCAGCAGCGAGCCGGCGGTGTGGGGCCTCCGCCACCGCCTCCCGGATTCCCTCCCAGCCACTACGGCCAGGGGGGATAGAGCGGTGATACGGGTCGACTTCACGCTGCCCGCCGAGTTCCAGGAGATCCCTCTGGAGGCGGTCGCCACGGCCGGTGAGGGCGAGGGGCAGACGAACGAGACGGCTCGGATCCTGCGGCGCATCTCGCGTTTCCTGAGCGATGTCGGCGTGGTGTACGCAGCCAACTGCCTGCACACCGTCGAGGGCCGACCCTCGCTCGGGTCGCTGGCCGTCGCAGTCGTCGACCATCCGTACGGGCACAGTGCCGCCACGGCGGCACGAGGAACCGTGCAGGCCGTCCTCGAATCGAGGGGGGAGGGCTGGAGCGGCGGGGTCTTCCATGCTCCGTGCGGTCCGGCCGCCGTCTTCACCGGTGGCCGGACCCAAGTCCTCCCCGCTCCGCTCGCTTCGGACGGCGGTACCGGGCGCGCGGAGGTACCCACCGCGCAGTTCCACGCCATGATCCCGGTTCCGCCGCCCGAGGTGGGTGGAGAGGGCCTGCAGATGTGCCTGGTGGCCTTCTCCACGCCTCAGGTCGCCCACTGGGAGAAGTGCTACGCCCCGGTCGTCGCCGGCATTCTGCGGAGTCTGCGTTTCTCCGGTGACGGCCGCCCCTGACCTCGTCGGCGAGGAGGTCGCCTCAGGCGGTGGGAATTCCGTGGCACTCCGCGTATGCCTGCCCCACCCCGCACCAGCAGTCCGACGTCCGCTGCGGCGGCCAGGCCACCGCCCGTCCACGGGCCGCCAGTGTCGTCGCGTACTGGGGGAGGAGGGTCATGTCCGACGGGGACGAGCCCTCCGAGGCTGCGAAGGCCTCGTAGGAGGGGACCGTGGCCGTCACGATGCCCAGGTTCGCCGTGCCGGAGGCGGAGAGTTCGCGCAGTGACGACTCTATGGTCGCGAGGTGTTCGGGGTGGGACGGGTACTCCGTGGACAGGTCCGGGTAGGCGGTGAGGAGTTCCGTCAGTTCCTGGGCCGGCCAGTGCAGGACCGCCACCGGGAAGGGGCGGGAGAGGGCCTCGCGGTAGGTGCCCAGCTCCGCTCGGAGGCGGGAGATCTCCGCTTCCAGTTCCTGCGGGTTGTCGGAGCCCAGCGACCACACGCGCTTCGGGTCGTGGAGTTCGTCCAGGGAGACCGAGGACGAGTGGAGGGTGTCGGCGCGGGCGTCCCAGTCGTCGTGGGGCAGGCCCAGCATGCGGCGGACCCGGTGGCGGCCGAACAGCACCGGGTGCGTGGCGCGAGGGGGTTCGGTCACGTTCGCGAGGAGGAGGGTGGCCGCCTCCGTGAACGTGTCGTGCGCCGCCTCCAGCTCGTCGTGGGACTCCAGGGACTCGGCGACGATCACCCAGGGGGCCGGGTCCCGGGGGGCCGTGACGCGGATGCCGTCGATGATCGCGCGCGCCTCGGCCTCGTGGTCGTACTCCCACAGGTTCGAGGCCTTGAGGGCTCGGACCAGCGGCGCGTTCTCCAGGGTGTCCGGGGTGGAGAGCAGGCGGTCGTAGAGCGCGGTCGCGGCGGGGCGGTCGTCGGACAGTTCCAGGTGGGCCGCGGCCTGCAGGAGCAGTGCTTCCGCGTCCTCCGGGTACAGGCCGGCGGTCCGCTCCAGGCGTGCCGCTTCGGCGGAGTGGTCGACGTTCTCGGCAGGCGTGTCGGGGCGCATGAACGACACCGTACTGCCCGTCGGTGACAAAGAAGAGATAGAGATGGAGGACAGTCCTTAGCGAGGGGAGTCGTTGCGTGGAGTTCGTGTTCGGAGGGCAGGTCGTCGAGTGGCGGGGGCCCGCTCCCTACTACTTCGTGCCGGTGCCCGAGGAGGAGTCCGAGGAGATCCGGGGCGTCGCGGCCATGGCCTCGTACGGGTGGGGCGTGATTCCCGTCGAGGCGAGGGTCGGTGGGGTGGCCTTCGAGACGTCCTTGTTTCCCCGGGACGGCGGGTATCTGCTGCCGCTGAAGAACGCCGTGCGCGGGCCGCAGGGGCTGGGGGCGGGGGACGAGGTGCGTGTGGAGATGCGGGTTCGGTTGTCATAGGGGCGGCGCCGGGGTGCGGTGGGCCCCGGCGCCGCCCGGGTACGGCTAGAGCGTCACGCCGTCTATCTGCAGGGTCTGCACCGCCTTCGCGGGGACCGGCACCGCCACCGTCTTTCCCGAGACGTACGTGTCCGAGTACGCCCTGTACGCGTCCCCGCCCGTCGTCACCGTGTTCCAGCGGGGGACCAGGCCGCCCGTGCCGCCGGTCACCGTGGTGAAGCCGGACAGGTCGAAGGTGAGGGTCTGGGCGGAGGTGGCGGTGTTCAAGGCCACGATCACCAGGCGCTTGGCCGACGCGTCGTAGGCGGCCACCGCGTTGCTCACGCCCGTGTCGAGGATCTTCATGCCGGGGCGGATGTGCCGGCTGAACTGGGCCATCACGTAGTACTTGGTGGTCACGGCGCCCGCCGCCAGGGTGTCCGCGTCGTACGCGATCATCGCCCAGTTCGTGGACGGGTCCATGACCTGCCAGTAGACCCAGGCCGTGGGGTGCAGCCAGCGGAAGTCGTAGAGGAGGTTGAAGGCGAGGGTGTAGCCGGTGCCGTCGTTGTCGCCGGTCTCGGAGTTCCACAGGGCCTTGCCGGCCGTGGTGACGACGTCCGTGTAGAGCAGGTCGCGGCGGCCGCCGGAGCCCTGGTAGCCGTGGACGTTGACGCGGTCCACGTACCCCTTGGTGGTGGACGAGTAGGAGTTCCAGGTGGTGCGGGCCAGGTCGTAGCTGGTCTCGTCCGCGGCCGAGATCTTCGTGCCCGTCAGGCCCCGGGTGTTCAACTCGCTGCGGAGGTAGGGCAGTACGGCCGACTGGACCGTGGCGTCGATGTGGCAGCCCTCCTGGGTGCCGGTCGCCGTCCACCAGGAGGACGAGGGCTCGTTGAAGGCCTCGACCGTCGCGAAGTTCACGCCCCAGTGGTTCTTGGCGTACAGGGCGACGGCCGCCAGGTGGGAGGCGTGCTGGCGGTAGTTCCAGGACTGGAGGTTGTTGCCGCCGTCGGCGGCTCCGGACGGGTTGTGGTTGTAACACATCCACCACATGGGGGAGTTGGCGAAGAGTTCGGCTGTCGCGCCGCGGTTGACGGCTTTGGTGAGCATGGCTCGCTGGATCGCGTCCGCGGTCCAGTCCCAGGCCGAGGACGTGGGGTCCTCGTTGTTCCAGTCCTGCCAGTAGCCCTCGATCTGCTTGAACGCGGGGATGTTCGCGGAGGCGGCCATCGATTCGCCGTTCACGCTGTTCCAGCTGCATCCGCCCAGGTTGTAGCGGGCGATGTTCAGGCCGAGGCCGGGGAGTGAAGTGCCGTTGTAGGTGGTGGACTTGGTGGTGAAGAAGATGTCTGCGAAGTCGTCACGGGCGCCGAAGACGTTCGCCCACCAGGCCAGTGAGGTGCCCCAGCCCTCCCAGGTGCCGTACGAGGTGGACGGGCTGACGGTGATCGTGGCGTCGGCGCGGGCCGTGCCGGTGGCCAGGACGCCGCCCAGGAGGCCGCCTCCCGCGGCGGCCAGGAGTGTTCTGCGTCGGATCATGGCTGTCTCTCAACCTCTCCGTGCGGCTCAAACGCCGTTCCCCGTAACGACGTTGACTCGTCCCCCCGCATGCCAACAGGAAGCATCGGGTGTGGTGCGTGAGGTTGTCGAGGGTTGCGACAGCGCTTTCTAAAACCCGTGGAGGAAGTGGGGACGGGGAGGTGCTGTGGCGGGGGGCCGTACGGCTCTGGTGACTTGGCGGCGGCCGACCTATCGTGCGTGCCCAACCGGGCGGCGGCGGGCGGCGGGCGGCGGGCGGCGGGAGGTGTGCGGTGCGACGGGTCGTGGGGCACGGTGACCGGCGGTGGCGGGCTCGGCGGCGGCGGGTGCTGTGGAGCGGGGGCGAACTCCTCGTCACGGTGGGCGTGGTGCTGATGCTGCTCGTCGTGCACCAGCTGTGGTGGACCAACCGGGAGGCGAAGCAGGGGGCGGAGCGGAAGGTGGCGGCGCTGGAGCGGGAGTGGGGCGGCTCCGGGGGCTCCGAGAGTGCGGGGAGTTCAGGTGGTGCGGCGACGGCCGGGCCCTCTTCGTCCGGCGTGGCCTCCGGGTCCTCCGGCTCCGGCCGGCGGCGGACGTCGTACCCCACCCCGGTCGTCGCCTCCCAGGCGTACGCGATCCTCGTCGTCCCCCGGCTCGGGCTGCGGGTCCCGGTCGCGGAGGGCGTGAGCAAGCCGAACGTGCTCAACCACGGGTACGTCGGCCACTACCCCGGCACCCAACAGCCGGGGCAGGCCGGGAACTTCGCGCTGGCCGGGCACCGGAACACGCACGGCGAACCCTTCCGCTACCTGCCGCGTCTACGGGTCAAGGACACGGTCGAGGTCGAGACGGAGGCGGCGACCTACACCTACGCCGTGGACCAGATCCTGCCGCGGACCTCGTCCCGCGACTCGGGGGTCATCAGGGCCGTGCCGCGGTCGATCGTCAAGCCGTCGTACGGATACGAGGAGCCCGGCCACTACATCACCCTCACCACCTGCACGCCCGAGTTCACCTCGCGGTACCGGATGGTGGTGTGGGGGAGGCTGGTGTCGATGCGGCCGCGGGGGTAGCGCGTTCGTGGTCTTTGCCGTCCCTTGAATTTGCCCATACCTTCCGCATAATCACTCTCCCTAGGGTCTGGGGTTGGCATGTGCACAGAGTGAAGTACGGGGGTGGTGGCATGTCGGATCTGAAGAAGGAAGCGGCGTCCATGCACAAGGCGGCCTCGGGGCTGCGGGGCGTGGGGCAGCACACGGCGAAACCGTTGCAGCAGTTCGAGGCGCAGTCCCATGACCTGGGCGCGCTGGGGGCGTTGGGTTCGCTGCTGGGGGCGAAGGGTGAGATAGAGCAGGGGATGGCCACCCTGGCGAAGCTCACCAGGCAGCTGGGTGAGGAGTGGGACGCGGAGGCGAAGCTGATCGGTGGGGTGTCCGACGCCTTCGATCTGCTGGACGTGCTGATCGCGTCGGCGGCTCGGGGCGGGAAGGGCTGAACCGGGCGTGGTCGATCTCAATCCTCTGCACTACATCAGCAAGTTCAACCACATGTTCGGCGACTCGGTCGCCAGTGGTCTTGAGTTCCTGGGCATCTCGGATCCGGCGGTGGACCCGGACGGGGTGCGGGAGATCGCGAAGAAGTGGCGGGGGCTGGCCTCGGGGCTCGACGACGCGGCGACGGCGGCGGAGCGGTCGTTGCGGGGCGTGGAGTGGGAGGGGAAGACCGCCAGGGAGTTCGGCAGGCGTTCCAAGGCGGCCCGTAGGCAGGCGACCGAGATGGCGCACGCGCTGCGGGAGGGTGCGAAGGCGCTGGACGACTTCGCGGACCAGGCACACGAGTTGCTGTCCGAGATCGGCGTGATGCTGGCGGAGATCGTCGAGTTCGAGATCGCGGGTCTGGCGCTGTCGGTGCTGACGGCGGGGGCCTCGGAGGTCGCCTCGACGCTGATGGCCGGCGAGCGGGCGCTGAAGGTGGTGGCGCTGGTCGGGCGGATCGAGGAGGAGGGGACCGCTCTCGGGACCGCGGTGCGCGGGATCATGGAGGTCATCCGGGGGGTGGAGCGGGCGCTGAAGGCGCTGAAGGAGATCCGTGGGGTCGCGGCGGTGGCCAAACTGGCCAAGGAGGGTGCGACGTTCACCGCGTTCACCACGCTGCTGGAGGATCCGGGCGCGTTCAAGGACCCGGAGAAGCTGGCCGGCATCCTCGCCGAGGGTGCGGTGCTGGGCGTCGGCTTCGGGGTGCTGGGCAAGGCGCTCGGCAAGGGACTGAAGGCGCTGGGGCCGGCGGCGCTGGCCGGGCTCAGCAAGTCGATGGGGCTGGACTGCGCGGCCTTCGAGCGGTTGAAGCTGAACCCGGGGTTCGACAAGCTGCCCGCCTCGATCCGCAACATGGTCAAGACGTTCGTGCGGGACCCGATCGACGTGGCCACCGGTGACATGGTGCTGCCCCGCACCGACGTGTCCCTGCCGGGTGTGCTGCCGCTGGTCCTGGAACGCACGCACCTCTCGTCGTACCGCCACGGCGGCTGGTTCGGGCCGTCCTGGGCGTCCACTCTCGACCAGCGTGTCCAGGCCGATGACGAAGGCTTCGTGTACGCGGCGGCGGACGGCGCCCGCCTGTGCTTCCCGCCGCTGGACTCGGAGAACCCGGGCCCGGTGCACCCGCTGACGCCGGGCTCCCGGCTGACCCTGTCCTGGGACGAGGAGACCGACGGCGCGGTCCGCGTCACCGACCCGGACACCGGCCTGGTCCACGTCTTCCACTCCCCGGTCGCGGCGGCCGGGGAGACCGCCGTCGACCTGCCCCTCCAGCACATCCTCGACCGCAACGGCAACCGCATCACCGTCGAGTACAAGGAAGGCGACATCCCCGGAGCCGTCGTGCATTCCGGCGGCTACCGCATCGCCCTCGACCACGACTCGACCCGCTCCCGGATCACCGGCCTGCGGCTGCTCGACCCCGCCCGGCCGGACCGGCCCGGTACCACCCTGCTCGCCTTCGGCTACGACGAGCACGGCCACCTGACCGAGGAGACCAACTCCTCCGGCCTGCCGATGCGGTACACGTACGACGCCGAGGGTCGTATCACCTCCTGGACCGACCGGAACGACACCACGTACTGGTACCGGTACGACGACCGGGGCCGAGTCGTCGCCACCGGAGGTACCGGGGGCGCCCTCGCGTCCGCTCTCACCTACGACGAGGACACCCGCACCACCAGGGTCACCGACTCCCTCGGCCACACCCGCGTCTACGAGCACAACGAGGCGCTGCGCCTGATCCAGGAGACAGATCCACTCGGCAATGTCACTGTGCGGGAGTGGGGCGACGACCAACGGCTGAGGGCTGTCACCGACCCGTTGGGCCACACCACCCGGTACAGACTCGACGAGAACGGACGCACAGTCGCGATCACGCGCCCTGACGGTCACGAGATCAGGACCGAGTACGACCGGTCGGGTCAGCCGAGCACAGTGACGTTGCCGGGCGGTGCCGTGTGGCGGCAGGTGCACGACGAGCGAGGCAATCGCACCGCTGTGACGGATCCCGCAGGTGCGGTGACGCGCTTTGCCTACGACGGGGCCGGGCATCTGGTCTCCGTCACCGACGCGCTCGGGCACGTCACGCGGCTGCGCCGCAACGGCGCCGGGGTTCTCGTGGAGGTCACGGACTCTCTGGGTGCGGTCACCCGCTACCGGCGGGACCTGTTCGGGCGCCCGGTCTCCGTCACCGACGCGGCAGGCGCGACCACGCGACTGGAATGGACGGCCGAAGGCAGACCGCTCCGCCGTACGACCGCGGACGGCGGGTCCGAATCATGGTCGTACGACGGTGAAGGCAACTGCCTCAGCCACATTGATCCGGCCGGGGCCGTCACGTCGTTCGAGTACACCCACTTCGACCTCGTGGCGGCACGCACCGGTCCGGACGGGGTGCGCCACGAGTTCGTCCACGACACCGAGCTCCGCCTCGTCCAGGTTCTCGGCCCGGCCGGGCGGAGATGGACCTACGCATACGATCCGGCCGGTCGTCTGGCCTCCGAAACCGACTTCGACGGCAGGGTCCGCGCCTACACCCTGGATGCCGCAGGCCGTGTGAGCTGTCGTACCAACGCCCTTGGTGAGACGGTGCGGTACGAGCGCAACGCTCTCGGGCAGATGGTCCGCAAGGACGCCGAGGGACACGTCACCAGGTTCGACTTCGCTCCTTCGGGTCGCCTTGTCGGGGCCGCCGGCCCGGACGCCGTGCTCTCGCTGGAACTCGACGAACGGGGTCTGCGCACGTCCGAGACGGTCAACGGCCGCACACTCGACAACGTGTACGACGCTTTGGGGCGCAGGATCCGGCGTACCACTCCGGGAGGTGCGACCAGCGCGTGGCGGTACGACGCCGCGGGCCGGCCGGCCGAACTCGCCACCGCAGGACATTCCATCGGCTTCGACCGGGACGAAGTCGGCCGGGAAATCGCCTGCCACTTCGGCGAGACAGTCACTCTGGCCCACACGTTCGACGTACGAGGTCGTCTCACCACCCAGAATGTCCTCGCGGACGCGGATCTGATTCAGCGTCGCGCCTTCACCTACAGCGCGGACGGCTCACTGATCGGTCTCGACGACTTGCTGAACGGTTCCCGGCGTTACGATCTCGACACCGGTGGCCGGGTGACCGCGGTGCGTGCGGAGAAGTGGACCGAGTCCTACGCCTACGACGACGCGGGCAACATGACCACGGCGAGCTGGCCCGCCGGACACCCCGGACAGGAGTCCACGGGGCAACGCACCTACGTAGGCACTCGCATCACCCGTGCCGGAGGCGTCCGTTATGAGTCGGATGACGCAGGACGCATCGTGCGACGCCAGAAACCCCGCCTGTCCCGCAAGCCCGACACCTGGGACTACACCTGGGACGTCGAGGACCGTCTGACCTCCGTCGTCACCCCTGACGGCACCCGCTGGCGCTACAAGTACGACCCGCTGGGCCGCCGTATCGCCAAACAGCGCCTCGCCGGCGACGGTGAGAGCGTTGTCGAGGAGACCCTGTTCACCTGGGACGGGCACGTCCTGTGCGAACAGTCCACCGCGGCCGTGAACGAGTCCCACCGTGTCATCCTCACCTGGGACCACCAAGGCCGACGTCCACTGGTCCAGACGGAACGCGTCATCACCATGGACTCTCCGCAACGCGTCGTCGACCAGCGTTTCTTCGCCATCGTCACCGACCTCGTCGGCACGCCCACCGAACTCGTCGGCGAAGAGGGTGACATCGCCTGGCGCACCCGCGCGACGCTCTGGGGCACCACCACCTGGAACAGCGATGCGACCGCGTACACGCCACTCCGTTTCCCAGGCCAGTACTACGACCCCGAAACAGGCCTTCACCACAACTACTTCCGCACGTACGACCCCGAAACGGCCCGCTATCTCACCCTCGACCCGCTTGGTCTGGGGCCCGCTCCCAACCCGGTCGCCTACGTCCACAACCCGCACACCTGGATCGATCCGCTTGGCCTCGCCCCCGGATGTGGTGAACCTGTCGGGCGCACTCTGGCGGAGGCGAAGGCTCAGGCGTTGCGGGACGCAGGGATTCCGGAGGGCGCCGCGCCCATCGAAGTCAACAACCATGTTCCTGCCACGACGCCCGAGTGGCAGGGCTCGAAACAACTGATGGGGGACGACTACCAGCCCATCTACTACACGGAAGAAGTCTATGAGCATCCCAACGGCGAGGACTTCGTCGTGTTCCAGGACCACTGGTTCGGACACCAGAAGCCGGGAGAACCCGGCTACCAGGGGCCGCACGTTCATGTGAGACCGTTCGAGGACACTCGAAATGGTCAGGTCCCAGGCTGCGAGGAGCACTATTACTATGACCGTTGAAGGATTTCTGGTGAATCCGGAAGTCTTCCAGTCGCTCTACGGGAGCACCCCGATCATCAGCGAGGTCAGGATTCGTTCGGTCAATCTGAACTGGCGCGGGCCTACGGTGACCTTGCGAGGCGACCTGCTGTCGTTCCCCGAATCCGCACCTCAGGACTGGATCGATGCGGGGGTGGACACGGTGCAGTGCCAGTTTCAGTTCCTGGCCGTGGAGAACGTGTCCCTTACCGAATGGGTTCCGCCGGCCGTCGGCACCGTCACACTCGAGCCGTGGGGCGAGGAGAGGCGCATGCGAGTGGCCGTCACCGGTGCCGGGATCGCCCTTCGATTCGACTGCAACGAGTCCGTACGGGTCGGTCATGTGAGCGCGTTCAAAATCCAGCACGGTGACTCGGACGACGGGCGGCACCTGTTCGTGAGCAAGATCGATGCCCGGCGTCACGTATCCCTCCCGCCAACCGATGAGAGGACGTTCTATGAGCGGTGACTGGACAGGGATGCTCACGGCCTCGAATCTTCTGGGAGAACTGTACGGCGATGTGCCGCCTACCCCGGACCGTATCGATCTGACCTACGTGCACATCGACGAGCGAGAAAACTCGGTGACTCTGGGTTTTGATACGAGACACCTCCCCGTGAATTCCCCTGAGGAATGGACAGTCAACGGCTTCAACGCCTTCGCGTTCTCCCTCGTCTTCACCGGGGTCGATGGTCTTCGAGTCACCGGGTGGGGGGCCGCCGAAGCCCGGCAGGTGGATATCTCGGTCCGTCACGGAGGCGTTTTCGACGTGATCCTGGGGACGGAGGGTTCCGGGATCACATTCCGTGCTCCTGCGGTTCGTCTGGCCGGAACGCGCGCGTATCTCGCCTCGGGCAGCCCCTGACAGTACGACACCGCGCCGGCGCGGCCGGAAGGCCGGCGACGTGACCTCCTGCCGGCGCGACGGGTTCGGCTGCCGCCAGGACCCCCACGCGGGTGGTGGTCGGCAGGGGCGGCTCGCTCCTCGTCTTCGTCTGCTCGGCGGACCCCGCACACGGACACCGCGTCAGTCTTCAGTGAGGCGCGTCGGCGGGACCGGTCAGCTCCGCTCCCGCAGCCCCAGCACCGCCCCCGCCGCCACGAGTGCCAGTCCCGCCGACACCGCGAGGGCGATGTTCGCGCCGTGGCCCGGGCCTGCGGCCGACGAGGTCACGATGGCGATCGTCAGGGCGACGCCCGCGCAGGAGCCGATGTAGCGGAAGGTCTGCTGGGCGCCGGAACCCATGGCGGCGCGGGCGGCCGGGACCGACTCGACCGACAGCAGGGGCAGGGCGGCGTTCAGGAGGCCGCTGCCGATGCCGCCCAGGACCAGGCCCGGCAGCAGGCGTTGCCAGGAGCCCGAGTCGACGGCGCCGAGCATGGTCAGGACACCGGCCGCGTGCAGGGTGAAGCCGAGCGCCAGCTGCCGGCGGGGCGGGACGCGGCCCGCCAGGCGCTTGGCCTGGAGTGCCACCGTGAAGGACAGACCCGACCAGAGCAGGAACAGCCACGCCGTGTCCAGCGGGGTCAGGCCGAGCACCTGCTGGAAGAGGACCGGCAGGAAGCTGAAGAGGCCGATCACCGCGAAGCCCGTGAACAGGCCGCCGGCGGAGGAGGCCAGGAAGCCCGGGCGGCGCAGCAGGCTCAGGTCGATCATGGGGGTGCCGGTGCGGCGCTCCACCAGGACGAAGAGGGCTATGAGGACCACCGCGGCCAGGAACAGCAGGCCCACCTCGGCCCGCAGCCAGCCGTCACGGCCCAGGGTGAGCGCGGCCACCAGGCAGACCAGTGCCAGGCCGAAGGTGAGGGCGCCCAGGATGTCCGGGCGGCCGCCCCGCGGGGAGCGGGATTCGGTGAGCGCCCGTGGTGACAGGACCGCCACCAGCAGCGTGGCCGCGGCCAGGACGGCGTAGGCCACCCGCCAGTTGGGCAGCGCTGCCGCCAGGAGCGGGCCCACCGCGATACCGCCGCTGACGAAGGCACCCCACACGCCCGTGGCGTGCAGCCGGCCGCGCGGGCTCGGGAAGGCGTGCACCAGCAGGCCGAGGCTGCTCGCCAGGATCGCCGCGCTGGCCGCGCCCTGGGCGACACGGGCCAGCGTGAACAGCCAGGTGGAGTCGGTCAGCGCGCCGAGCGCGGTGGTGATGCCCAGGGTCAGCGTGCCGAGCAGGAAGACCCGGCGGCGGCCGAAGTCGTCGGCGAGGCTGCCGGCCACCAGGAGGAGGGCGGCCAGGCCGAGCGGGGTGCCGTTGATCAGCCAGGCCTGGGCGGACAACGGGGTGTGCAGGTCGGCCGCGGTGTCGCGGAGGGTGACCACGGGGGCGGTGTACGTCATCAGGCTCACGGCGGTGGCCGCGCTGGTCAGGGCCAGGGTGGCGCGGGCGCGAGGCGTCGCGTCGGGAGTGGGTGCCACGGGCTCGTGCCGGCCACTCGGCGCTTCGACCCCCGTAAGGGTTCGTTCATTGAACTCAGGCATGGTGGTACCGTAGCACGGTAGGTTCAATGATTGAATCTACACTGGGGGAACTGGCTAAGGTGGCTCCATGGCACTGGGCAAGGACTACGTGACGCAGGAGTGCTCGATCGCCCGCGCGCTGGAGGTCGTCGGCGAGCGCTGGACCCTGCTCGTCATCCGCGACGCGCTCTACGGCGTACGGCGCTACAACGACTTCCTCGTTCACCTCGGCATCCCGCGCGCCGTCCTGTCGGCCCGCCTCAGGACGCTCACAGAGGAGGGCATCCTGGAGAAGCGCCGTTACCAGGAGTCGCCGCCCCGGGACGAGTACGTCATCACCGAGCGCGGGACCGAGCTGTGGCCCGCCCTGCGCGCCCTCGCCGTCTGGGGGCGCGATCACCTCACGGACCGCCGGCTGCGCTACTTCCGGCACGTGGACTGCGGCACCGAACTCGGGTCGTACGGCGAATGTCCCGCCTGCGGAACCGTGGTGCCCGTCTCGGACGTTGTCATCACACCGGGGCCGGGGCTCGACCCGGACCCGGCCGATCCGGTCAGCCGGGCGCTCCTGAAGCCCAAGCGGCTCCTGGAGCCGCTGGAAACCGGTCAGGTGTAAACGGCAATGACCACAGGGAGGGGGGAACGGGCATGCGGATGAAGAGCCGTTGGGCCCTGCTTTCCCGTCCGGCCGCCCCCCTGCTGCTGTTCCTGCTCACCCTCCTGCTGCTCGACTCCGGCAGCCTTTTCACCACCCTCGCGCTCGCCGCGACCGCGGCCGCCGGCTCGGCCCTCGCGGCCGCCGCCTTCCGTGCCGCCCGCTCCGCACCGGCCGTGCCACCCGCCCGGGTCCGCACGGCGATACGCGACCGGGCCCGGCGTACGGCCTTCCTGCCGCAACGGGACCCGGACGCCAGGGGCCGCAGCCGCCCCCGGGCCCCCGGCCACGCCCTCCCGGCGACCGCCGCGTAGGACACCCCTCGCACCCGTCGGGTGTCCTCGCGCGGGTCGTCATGCCGTCCCACCTCCTCACCCACGGCACGACGAGACCCCGGAGGGCTCCCACCCCATGTCAGTTTTCGCTGCCCTGGTCGAGCAACTCGCCGGCCTGCTCCACCCGTTCTTCCACGCCTCCGCGGCCGCCGCCGCGATCGTCCTGTTCACCGCGTCGGTACGACTGCTCGTGCATCCCCTCTCCCGTGCCGCCGCCCGCGGCCGGCGGGCCCGGGCCGCGCTCCAGCCGAGAATCGCGGAGCTGAGGAAGAGGCACGGCAGGAACCAGGAGGCGTTGCAGAAGGCCGTGCTGGAACTGCACGCGGCCGAGAAGGTGTCCCCGCTGTCCGGCTGTCTGCCCGGGCTGCTGCAACTGCCCGCGTTCTTCCTGCTCTACCACCTCTTCTCGAGCTCCACGATCGGCGGCCACGACAACGGCCTGCTGGACCACGCGCTGCTGGGCGCCCCGCTCGGCGGACGGTGGGCCGACGTCCTCGGCAGCGGGTCCGCGGGCGCCGGACTCGTCTACGCGGCGCTCTTCGCCCTCGTCGCCGCGGTCGCCACCTTCAACCTGCTGCGCGCCAGGAGGGCTGCGGCGCAGGCGTGGACGGGGCTGCCGCCCGTGAGCGGCGCCGAGGGCGAGCAACTGCCTGGGCTGGGCGCGGTCACCAAGGTCGCGCCCTACCTGTCGTATCTCACGCTGTTCACCGTGGCCGTGGTGCCGCTGGCCGCCGCGCTGTACGTGGTCACCAGTACGACGTGGAGCGCGGTCGAGCGGGCGGTGCTGTACGGGTGAGGCCACCGCTGCCTACGGTCCAGTGGGTGAACAGGGTATTGCCCGCTGCACCGGGATCTTGGAGGATCGACCAGTCCTCCGATGGCTGCACCCATCGGCCGGACGACTGCTGTCAAGGGAGATGGTGACGACCATGAAGCTGCTGCGAGTCGGTACGGCGGGAGCGGAGCGGCCCGCTCTGCTCGACGCCGAGGGGGTCCTGCGCGACCTGTCGGGGATCGTCGACGACATCGACGGGGCCCTGCTCTCCGACGGGCCCGCCCTCGGGCGGGTCAGGGCCGCGGCCGAGGCCGGCGAACTGCCCGCACTCGATGCGGACGGGCTGCGGATCGGGCCGCCGGTGGGGCGTATCGGCAAGATCGTGTGCATCGGGCTCAACTACCACGACCACGCCCGTGAGACCGGGGCCGAGCCGCCGGCCGAGCCGGTCATCTTCTTCAAGGCCGCGGACACGGTCGTCGGTCCGGACGACACGGTGCTGGTGCCGCGCGGCTCCGTGAAGACCGACTGGGAGGTCGAACTCGCCGTCGTCATCGGGCGTACGGCCCGCTATCTGACCGACGACGAGGACCCGCTGGCGTATGTCGCCGGGTACGCCGTCGCGCACGACGTGTCCGAGCGGGAGTTCCAGATCGAGCGGGGCGGGACCTGGGACAAGGGGAAGAACTGCGAGACGTTCAACCCGTTCGGGCCGTGGCTGGTCACGGCGGACGAGGTCGGGGACCCGCAGGGCCTGTCGCTGAAGCTCTGGGTCAACGGCGAGCTGAAGCAGGACGGGACCACCGCCGAGCAGATCTTCCCGGTCGCCGAAGTCGTGCGCTACGTCAGCCGGTTCATGGTCCTCCACCCCGGGGACGTCATCAACACGGGGACCCCGGCGGGGGTCGCGCTGGGGGCGCCGGAGCCGAAGCCGTTCCTGCGGGGCGGCGACGTGGTGGAGCTGGAGATCGCGGGGCTCGGCCGGCAGCGGCAGGAGTTCAAGAACGCGTAGGCGCTCCGCCGGGAGGCGGGGTTCTGCGCGGGCGCGTGCGACGCCGTCGTGGTCGCTCGCGCCGTTCCTCCCCCAGCCTTCGGCCGGGGGTGCCCCCAGCGCCCCTCACGGGGCGCTGCACCCTGGCGGTGTCAGAGGTCCAGGAAGCGCTCCAGGGCCTCCACCACCATGCGGTGGTCCTGGAGTTGGGGCAGGCCGGAGACCGTCACCGAGCCGACCACGCCCACGTTCTCCACGGTGATCGGGAAGGAGCCGCCGTGGGCCGCGTAGGTGTCGGGGTCCAGGCGCGAGGACTCCTCGAACGTCGTGCCCTTGGCCCGGAAGCGGGCTCCCACCAGGTAGGACGCGGCGCCGTAGCGTTCCACCACCCGGCGCTTGCGGGTGATCCAGGCGTCGTTGTCGGGGGTGGAGCCGGGCAGGGCCGCGTGGAAGAGCTGCTGGCCGCCGCGGTGGATGTCGATGGCCACCGGGGCCTGCCGCTCCCGGGCCATCTCCACCAGCAGGGAGCCGAGGGCCCACGCGTCGTCGTAGGTGAACTGCCGGAAGACCAGGACGCGTTCCTGCTTCTCCAGCTCGTCCACCGACGGGGTGAGTTCGGGGGTGGACCTGGGGGTGATCTGCGGGTGGTGCATCAGAGGGTCACCGTCACCTTGTCTCGCGCCGAGCGGCGGGCTGCTTCCAGTACGTCCAGGGCGGCGGCCGCCTCCAGCGCGGTCACCGGGTTGGGGCCCTCGCCCCGCACGGCCCTGGCGACGGCCGCGTAGTACGCGGGGTAGTCACCGGGCAGGGTCGTCACGGCACGGCCGCCGCCGGTCACCGGGGACTCCCCGGCGCCGATCCTGCCGTACAGGGACTCCGGCTCCACGCCCCAGCCGGCGCCCGGCCGCTCGCCCTCGCGCAGCGCCGCCTCCTGCGGGTCCAGGCCGTACTTGACGTACCCCGCCTTCGAACCCAGCACCCGGAAGCGCGGGCCGAGCTGGGCCGCCGTCGCCGAGGCGTAGAGGTGGGAGCGGACGCCGCTCGCGTGGGTGACGGCGATGAAGGTGTCGTCGTCGGTCTCGGCGCCGGCCCGGCGGATCACCGACTCGGCGTACACCTCGGTGGCCGGGCCGAAGAGGACCAGCGCCTGGTCGACGACATGGCTGCCGAGGTCGTAGAGGAGACCTCCGATCTCTGCCGGGTCTCCGGACTCGCGCCAGCCGCCCTTCGGCTGCGGACGCCAGCGCTCGAAGCGCGACTCGAAGCGCCACGGGTCGCCGAGTTCGCCGTCCGCCAGGAGCTTGCGCAGGGTGAGGAAGTCGTTGTCCCAGCGGCGGTTCTGGAAGACCGAGAGCAGCAGGCCGCGTTCCTCGGCGAGGGCGGCCAGCTCGCGCGCCTCGGCCGCGGTGCCGGCCACCGGCTTGTCGACCACGACCGGCAGGCCCGCCTTGAGGGCGGTCGTCGCCAGCGGGACGTGCGTCTTGTTCGGCGAGGCGATGACGACCAGGTCGAGGCCGTCGGCCCGGTCGAACAGCTCGTCGGGGGCGGCGACGGTACGGACCTCGGGGAATTCGGCCTTCGCCTGCGCCTGCCGCTCGGGGTTCGAAGTGACCACCGTGTCCAGGGCGAGGCCCTCGGTGGCGGCGATCAGGGGGGCGTGGAAGACGGATCCGGCGAGGCCGTAGCCGACGAGGCCGACGCGGAGGGGAGTGGCAGCTGTCATGGCTCCCACTTTGGCAACGCTGTTGCCAAAGTGCAAGCGGCAGGGAGAATGAGTGGCGTGAACAGGACGACGAGGAGCGGCCGCCCGGGCCCGGCCGGAGCGAATCTGCTCGCCGTGCGCAGTCACAACACCGCGCTGGTGCTGGACCTGCTGCGCACGGCGGGGGAGGACGGCATCAGCCGGCTCGAACTGGCCGGGCGCACCGGGCTCACCCCGCAGGCGGTCAGCAAGATCACCGCCCGGCTGCGCGAGGAGGGTTTCGCCGCGGAGGCGGGGCGGCGCGCGTCCACGGGGGGCAAGCCGGCCACCGTGCTGCGCCTGGTGCCGGAGGCCGGGCACGCGGTCGGGCTGCAGCTCGACCGGGACGAGCTGCGTGCCGTGCTGGTGGACCTCGTCGGCACGGTCGTCGGCGAACGGCAGGGCGCACTGGACCTGGGCGCGGGGGCGGCGGCGGTGCTGGGGGCCGCCGCGGAGCTGGTCGGCGAGTTGCGCGAGGAGGTGCCCGAGGAGGTCCTCGGGGTCGGGGTCGCGGCACCCGGGCCGCTCGACCACATCCACGGGGTGCTGCACCGGGTCACCGGGTTCCCCGAGTGGGACGGCTTCCCGTTGCGGGACGCGCTCGCGGAACGGCTCGGGGTGCCGGTCGTCGTGGACAAGGACAGCAACGCGGCCGCCCTCGGGCTCGCCGTCGGCGGCGAGGGCGGCTCCTTCGCCTACCTGCACCTCGGTACGGGCCTCGGCGCCGGACTGGTGATCGGCGACAGCGTGCACCGGGGGGCGCGGACCGGGGCCGGGGAGTTCGGGCACCAGGTCATCCAGTTGGACGGACCCCCCTGTCACTGCGGCAACCGGGGCTGCATCGAGGCGCTGTGCCTGGCGGCGGTGGGCCGCTCGGACCCGGACGAGGCGGCCCGGGTGCTGGGCGCCGGAGCGGCGAACCTGGCCGCGCTGCTCGACATCGACCTCGTGCTGCTCGGCGGCCGTACGATCGCCGCCGCCCCGGAGACCTTCGTCCGCGGGGTCGCCGCCGTCCTCGACGCCCGTGCCCGCCGGGAGGGCGGCCTGGGTACGACCGTCCCCGTCCGGCTCGCCCCCGGCAGCGACCGACGGGTCGCCGAGGGCGCGGCCCAGCTGCTGCTCGCCCCGTTGTTCGGTCGCTCGACCGGCTGACGGCAGGGGGCCGATCGAGCGGAGTTGCCGCGCCCGCGCGGAGTGGCGGCGCCCCGGACCCCGGGGCGCCCGGCATGATCACATGATCATGCGACTGAGCACGTCCCTGTCCCTCTGCGTGGCCGCAGCCGCCCTTCTCGCCCCCGTGCCGCCGGCGACGGCCGTACCCCTGCCGCCGGTGACGTCCGCGCCCCTGCCGTCGTCGAAGGGCACCGCCCCCGCCGACGCCTCCTGCGCCGGCGCCGACGAGCAGGGCTTCCCCCTCGCCACCCGCATCCACGACGGCCCCTCGTCCTACGAGGCCGGCGGCGGTTACGGCACCTGGTACCTGGACCTCACCAACACCACCGGCCGCACCTGCACCGACGTCCACCCGGTCGTCGTCCTGGTCGACGACAAACGGACCCTCAAGCCGTCCCAGGCCGAGCTGGAGTTCTACGACGGCCCGCGCACCCGCCCGGTACCGCTGACGGAGACCGACGAGTCCGAGCTGGTCGGCGTGTTCGACGGGGACGGCTTCCCCGGACTCACCGTGGCGCCCGGGGCGACCGTCTCGGTCAAGGTCAGACTCGCCGTCGCCTCCGACGCCGTACCGAACGCGGTGACGGCCAACGCGGCGGTCGTCCAGCGGCGGGGGGCGGACGGGGAGTGGGTGGGGGAGTCGAACGGCTACCGCTTCGGCATCGGGGGCGAGCCGCCGCCCGCGAGCCTCGCCCCCGCCGTGCCCTCCATCGGCGCCGAGGTCGGCCCGGGGACAGCTCCCGAGCCCTCTGCGCGGTCCTCCCCGCAGTCCTCCCCCGGGAGCAGCCCCGGGAGCAGCCCCGGGAGCAGCCCGGGGAGCAGCTCCGGAGGCAGCCCCACCGCATCCCCGGGCGCCACCCTGCCCTTCGCCGCCGAGGCCGAGGAGCAGGCCCGCGAACTGGCCGGCACCGGCCTGGGCGCGGCCCACGGGCTGCTCGCGGCCACCGTCGCCCTGCTCGCCGTGGGGGGCGCCGCGTTTCTGCTGGCCCGCAGACGGCGGTGAGCGGTGTCCCCCTGACCGACGGCGAGAGCGCTGTCTGCGAACATCCCTCCGTGGACTACCCGAACGACCAGGCCCCCGGCGCCCCCGTCCGCGCCGGCATCCCGGAGCACGGCCGCATCCCGAAGTACTACGCGGTGAAGGCGCAGATCGATCATCTCGTCGGTGACCTCGGGGAGGGCAACGTCATCCCCACCGAGCGCGACCTGTCGGAGGCGTACGGCGTCGCCCGCGAGACCGTACGGCAGGCGCTGCGCGAGCTCGTGCTGGAGGGCAAGCTGCGCCGGCAGGGACGCGGCACGGTCGTCGCCGGACCCAAGCTGGAGCAGCCGCTCTCCCTCGCCAGCTACACCGAGGGCGTCCGGCGGCAGGGCCGCACCCCGGGCCGCGGCCTGGTCACCCTCGACCGTTTCCCCTGCCCGCCGGCCCTCGCCGCCGAGACCGGTCTCGAACGCGGCGAGTCCGTCTGGCACCTGGAGCGCGTGCTGCTCGCCGACGACGAGCGGGTCGGCCTGGAGAGCACCTATGTGGCCGTGGCCCGGGTGCCGCATCTCGACACCGACTTCGAGCCCGACTCCTCCTTCTACGGTTACCTGCACGAGAAGGGCATCGCCTTCGGGGACGCCGACGAGCGCATCGAGACCGTGCTGGCCACCCCGCGCGAGGCCCTCCTCATCGGTACCCCGCCGGCCCTGCCGATGCTGCTGATCCACCGGGTGTCGCGGGACACCGGGGGGCTGCCGCTGGAGCGGGTGCGGTCGCTGTACCGGGGGGACCGGTTCTCGTTCACGGCTCATCTGCGCGGCTGAGAAGTGCCGATCTGTGCCCTTTTCACCCTCCTCTGGTCATCGCGAAAGGGTAACGGGTCTAGCCCAAACGTGTTGACCGGTTCACGCTCTCGTTGTCAGCCGGTCCATCCGGTTCCCCCGTCGCGAGGAGCGTTGCGGTCGTGAGAGTGACAGTCGTCGGAGCAGGCGTGGTGGGCACCATGCACGCCTGGCAAGCAGTGGAACGCGGCCACGAGGTCGTGCAGATCGAGCGCGAGGCCGAGGCCCGCGGCGCCTCGCTGCGCAACTTCGGGCAGATCTGGGTGAGCGGGCGCGCGGGCGGGGAGGAACTCGAAACCGCACTGCGGGCCCGGGAGCTCTGGGAGGAGCTGGGCGGCCGGCTCCCCGCACTGGGCTTCCGCGCCAACGGGTCGCTGACCCCGGTGCGCGGCGCGCGCGAACTCGCCGTCGCCGAGGCCGCCGTGGCCCGCGCGGACGCGGCCGCCCGTGGCCACAAGCTGCTCACGCCCGCCGAGGCCCGCGCCCTGAACCCCGCCCTGCGCGGCGCCTTCGACGCGGCCCTGTACTGCGAGCGGGACGCGGCCGTCGAGCCGCGCACCGCCCAGCTCGCGCTCCGTGCCGAGCTGCTGAAGTCCCCGGACTACACCTTCCTGCCGGGCCGTGAGGTCCGCGAGGTGACCGGCCCGGGGACGGTCCGCGACGACCACGGCGACATCCACCACGCCGACACCGTCGTCCTGTGCACCGGCGCCTGGCTCGGCGGCCTGGTCCGCGAACTGGCCGGCCCCGGCCTGCCGGTGCGCCGGGTCCGGCTCCAGATGATGCAGACCGACCCGCTCGGCGAACCCCTCCCCACCTCGGTCGCCGACGCCGACAGCTTCCGCTACTACCCGGCGTACGCCTCCCCGGCCCTGGACGAGCTCGACGCCGGGCAGCCGCAGCCGCGGACCGCGGCCGAACACCGTATGCAGCTGCTGATGGTGCAGCGCGCCGATGGCGGGCTGACCATCGGCGACACCCACGAGTACGAGCACCCCTTCGCCTTCGACACCGTCGAGGAGCCCTACGAGCACCTCGCCGGGGTGGTCGAGTCCCTCCTCGGCCGGCCGCTGCCGCGCATCCGGCACCGCTGGGCCGGGGTGTACGCGCAGTGCACCGACACCACCCGGGTCGTGCACCGGCAGGAGCTGGCCGACGGGGTCTGGCTGGTCACCGGGCCCGGCGGGCGCGGCATGACCTGCTCGCCCGCGATGGCCGAGACGACCGCGAACGAACTGGGCTGGTGAGAGAGATGGCAGACATGGCGGACATGGCAGACACGGCGGAGACGACCGAGGACATCCGGCTCGTCGTGCTCGACATGGCCGGTACGACCGTCGCGGACGGCGGGCTCGTCGAGCAGGCGTTCGCGGCGGCGGCCCGCCGTCTCGGCGCCGACCCCGACCAGATGACCGACTACGTCCGGGCCACCATGGGCGAGTCCAAGATCTCCGTCTTCCGGCACCTGTTCGGGGAGGAGACCAGGGCCCAGGAGGCCAACCGGGCCTTCGAGGCGGCCTACTCCGAACTCGTCGACGGCGGCCGGGTGCACGCCCTGCCCGGCGCCCGCGAGACCATCGAGAAGCTCCGGGAGGGCGGCCGTACCGTCGTCCTCACCACCGGATTCGCCCGCGCCACCCAGGACGCGATCCTCGCCGCCCTCGGCTGGCGGGACCTGGTGCCGCTCACCCTGTGCCCCGCCGACGCGGGAGGCCGCGGGCGGCCGTACCCCGACATGGTCCTCACCGCGCTGCTGCGCACGGCCGCGGCCGACGACGTCCGCCGGATCGCGGTCGTCGGCGACACCTCGTACGACATGCTCACCGGCGTCCGCGCCGGCGCCGGCCTGGTCGCCGGGGTGCTGACCGGCGCGCACGACGCGCAGGCGCTGCGGGCGGCCGGGGCGACCCACGTGCTGGACTCGGTCGCGGACCTGCCGGGAGTCCTCGGACGACCGGCGGCACCCGCGTCGACTCGGTGGGCGTCGAGTACGACGCGAACGTGCTCCTCGGCTCGCTCGACCTCACCGAAGTACCCGGCGAGGTGATGGGGTCCCTGCCCGGGCGGTCCGGCTCCGGCAGGGGCGAGGTCCTCGTGCCGTACGACCTCGCCGCCCCCTGTCCGCGCGCGCACCTGCACCGCCGACGTGCCCTCCCGCACCGAGACCGTCACCCTCCGCATTCCCGCCGGCGCCACCACGGCCCGGATCCGTTTCCGCTGCACCGGCGGCAGCAACTGGTACCGGGTGATCGACGGGGTCGCACTCACGCAGTCCTGACTAGGCTGTGGGCGTCGGTACGCCGTGGTTCCGGCGCCCCAGTCCACGCATGACGGCTCGACCGCATGTACGCCATCCGCACGCCAGGAGACGCACCCCATGGCAGACCGCAAGCCCATCGAGTCATGGCTCACCGACATGGACGGTGTCCTCATCCACGAGGGCGTCCCGATCCCCGGAGCGGACGCCTTCCTGAAGAAGCTGCGGGAGTCCGAGAAGCCCTTCCTGGTCCTCACCAACAACTCCATCTACACCGCCCGTGACCTGCACGCACGGCTGCGCCGGATGGGCCTGGACGTGCCGGTGGACAACATCTGGACCTCGGCCCTGGCCACCGCCCAGTTCCTGGACGACCAGCGGCCCGGCGGCAGCGCCTACGTCATCGGCGAGGCCGGACTGACCACCGCGCTGCACGACATCGGCTACATCCTCACCGACCACGAACCCGACTTCGTCATCCTCGGCGAGACCCGCACCTACTCCTTCGAGGCGCTCACCAAGGCCGTACGGCTGATCAACGACGGGGCCCGGTTCATCGCCACCAACCCCGACAACGTCGGCCCGTCCGCCGAGGGCGACCTGCCCGCCACCGGCTCGGTCGCCGCGCTGATCACCGCCGCGACCGGCAAGGAGCCGTACTTCGTCGGCAAGCCCAACCCGCTGATGATGCGGGCCGGTCTGAACGCGATCGGCGCCCACTCGGAGACCTCGGCGATGATCGGCGACCGGATGGACACCGACGTCCTGGCAGGCCTGGAAGCCGGGATGCGCACCTTCCTGGTGCTGTCCGGCGTCACCCAGCCGGACGACGTCGACCGCTACCCGTTCCGTCCCTCCGAGGTCGTGGACTCCATCGCGGACCTCGTCGACCGGATCTGACCGGCCGGGCAGCAAACCTGATCCCACGCGTGTCTCACCCGTACGGAGCAAAAAGGCGCCCCCCGGGGATGCGGGGGCGCCGGGTGCGGGGGAGTCTCCAGATATCTGGAGGTTCACGATGGGCTCACTTCGCCTCACTCTCTGTACCGGAATCCTGGCCTGCGCAGCCGGCCTCTCCCCGGCGGCCGCCCGAGCGGCGGACGGCCGGGGCGTCACCGTGACCCCGGCCTCCCCGGCCCCGGGTTCGGCCGTGGCGCTGCGGGTGAGCGGCTGCACCGGTACGACCGGTGCCGCCTCCTCCGCGGCCTTCGTCACGGACGCCCGCCTCGGCGGCTACGACGGCACCCTGACCGGCGAGGGCCAGATCCGCTCCACGAGCGGCGCCGGCACCTACGACGTGAAGGTCAGCTGCGGCGGCGCCGTGGTCGGCGGCACGGTCACCGTCGTGGGGCAGTCGGCCCTCGCGCAGTCGCAGGCCGGACAGCCGGACGGATCCGGCGTCCTGCCCGCCACGCCGGTCGCGCCCGTGCCCGCGGGCGGCGGCGGCACCGCCCCGTTCGCCTCGGTCGAGCCCCGCTCGGCAGGTCCCGACACCGCGCAGGCGGTCACCGGTCTCGTTCTCGCCGGGTTCGCCGCGGCCGCCGTCGGGCTGCTCGGCGCCCGGCGGAGCCGCGGCTCACGCTGAGGAGACAGCACGACCATGTCCGACGACGACACCGAACGACCCGCCGGCACCGGGCGGCTGCTGACCGGCGTGGCCTGGGCGATCCTGCTGCTCGGGCTCTGGCTGTGGGGCCGCGGGGTGACCGAGGTGCCCGACGGCATATCCGGCCCCACCACGGGAGACGTGGCCGCGGTCGGCCGCCCCGTCGGGGCCGGACTCCCGCCCGCCGCCGAACCGTTGGGCTCGGCCGCGCCCGAGCGCATAGACATTCCGGACCTGGGCGTGCAGGCCCCCGTGGTCGCCCGCGGCCTCGACGGCACGGGCGCCGTCGACCCGCCGCCCTTCGACCAGCCCGGCGTGGTCGGCTGGTACGGCTCCGGGACCGAACCCGGCGCCGCCGGCACCGCACTCCTGGTCGGGCACGTCGACACCGAGACCCGGCCCGCGGTCTTCTACAAGATCAGCGCCCTGCGTCCCGGCGAGACGATCCGCGTGGCCCGCTCCGACGGCACGGTCGCCCAGTTCACCATCGACGACGTACGGGTCCTGCCCCGCGACCACTTCGACGCCCAACAGGCCTACGGCGCCCGCGAGTCGGGCCGCGCCGAACTCCGGCTGATCACCTGCGGCGGCACCTTCGACCGCACCAGCCACAGCTACACGGCGAACGTGGTCGTCTCCGCGTACCTGACCGGAACCACCGCGTAGACCGCGGGAACCCGCACCTGGCACACCTGTCACACCTGGCCCGGTCGACGGTCCGCTCCCCTGAGACCGCCGGCCGGGCCGGTCCTCGACCGCGCGCGCCCGGGCTGCGGGAGTACCCCGGTGGCGGGCGCGGGAGGCTGGGAGGACACGGCGGGGGCCGGGCCGCCCTCAAGTGACTCTAGAGGGGAACCGGCATCCGGGCCTAGGTTCGCGCTCGCCCGGCCTCCTCCTCGCCCTCGGCCCGGGCCGTAACAGCTCACCGACAGGACCGGGCGATCTCGTGACGAGTGCGGTGGGTATGTCACGATTGGGCCTTGGCCAAGTGCACCCAGGGGGGAATTGGATGTACGACAGCAGGGGGGCCCGGCCGCCGGTCTGGACGTGGGCACTGGGAGCGGCACTGCTGCTCGCCGGCTGCTCCTCGGGCCACGGTGGCGACGACCGGCCGGACACCGCGGATCCGGGTGTGGCGATCACCCAGCAGCCCGAGGGGGCGGACCCGTTCTGGGTGAACCCCGACTCCAGCGCGGCCCGTCAGGTGAAGGCCTACGCGAAGGTGGGCAAGGACACCGACGCCGGGCAGATCCGCAAGATAGCGGAACAGCCGACCGGTGAGTGGATCGGCCCGGAGAATCCGGAGCAGGAGGCACGCGGCTTCACCGAGGCCGCCCAGAGGTCCGGCCGCACGGCCCTGCTGGTCCTCTACAACATCCCGCACCGCGACTGCGGCCAGTACAGCCAGGGCGGTGCGGCCGACGGCGACGCGTACCGGGCGTGGATCGACGGGGTCGCCCGGGGCATCCAGGACCGCTCCACGACCGTCGTCCTCGAACCGGACGCCGTACTGCACCTCGTCGACGGCTGCACCCAGGCGCGGTTCGCCGAGGAACGCTACGACCTGCTGCGCGGCGCGGTGACCAAGCTCAAGACCCTGAGGAACACGAAGGTCTACCTGGACGCCGGGAACGCCGGCTGGGGCCACCCCGACCAGATCTACCGGCCCTTGCGGCAGGCGGGCATCACCGAGGCGGACGGCTTCGCGGTCAACGTCTCCAACTTCTACTCCACCGAGGACTCCATCACCTACGGCAAGCAGCTCTCGGCGAAGGTGGGCGGCAAACACTTCGTCATCGACACCAGCCGAAACGGCAACGGCCCCTACACGGGCGGCGACCCGGAGGAGCGCTGGTGCAACCCACCGGGCCGCGCCCTGGGGGAGACGCCCACCACGAGGACGGCCGACCCGTTGGCGGACGCCTACCTGTGGGTCAAGCGCCCGGGGGAGTCGGACGGGACGTGCAAGGGGGGCCCGCAGGCGGGCAATTGGTGGCCCACCTACGCTCTGAAGCTGGCGCGGGCGTCACACACCTAGGGCCGCGGGGCGGGGCCCCCGTCCATATGCGGCTCCGCCGCGTGGGCGAGGCCAGCCACCGCGCTCCCGCCCGAAGGACTTGCCCGCGGGAGCGCGGCGGCAGCGCGGAGCGCTAAGGCACCTTCACCCACTGCGCGACACTCGGCGTCCCCTGATCGTCGTCCACGAAAATCATGTACCACCCCGAGGGAACCAGGTTCCGGTTCTCCGGCACGGTCACCGTGATCCGGTGCCCCGACGTCCTGAAGTCCAGGGCGACCGAGCGCTGGTCCACGTCCGTGACGTGGGTGGTCGCGCTCGGCCGGATCAACCGCACCTTCCTGATCGTCGACGCGTGCCGCGAGGTGAACGTCCCCGACCCGCCCCGCGCGATGGTCTGCGGTCCGCCGCTGAGCGTCGGCCGTGAGTCCCGGTACAGGTAGGGCGGCGTGTAGATCTCGATCCGCTGTTCGAAGATCCCGGGCCTGGTGTTCGCCTTGTCCGCGAAGAGCGGGTTGGACCCGAAGAACATGACCCGCCCGTCCGGCAGCAGGATCGACCCCGAGTGGTAGTCGCGGCCCACGAGGGGGTCGGCCACCCTCCGGAAGGAGTTGGCCGCGGTGTCGTAGATCCGCGCCTGCCGGATGTCGGAGTCACCGCGCCCCCGGTAGTCCTCGGAACCCCCCGACACCAGTACGGAGTCGTCCGGCAGGACCGAGATCTGCGGGTACCGCGTGCCCTTCTCCAGGGTGGGTCCGTCCACGAACCTCGGGTCGGCGTCCTTCAGGTCGATCAGCCGCGTCCGGTTCGTGGACAACGCGGACTCACCGACCCCACCGCCCCCGACGACCAGGTACTTCTCGTCCTGGGCCGGAGGCAGCAGCACGGTCCCGGAGGTCTCCAGCCGGTCCGGATCGCTGAGCCCGGCGAGTTTCGTGAACCGGTTGGTGTCCACGTCCCAGATCCCGGGGTCACGCCCGACGTCGTCCGGTCCGTACCCGGCGTTGGAGCCCGAGTAGAAGAGCTTGCCGTTCTGCAGCAGGAACAGCGCCGGGTAGGTCGGGAACTGGCGTTTGTGCCGGGTGTACGTCCAGGTCTTCGTCGCCGGGTCGAAGACCTCGTTCTTGCCCGGCACCAGCTGCCCGATGTCGTCGAGCCCGGAGACGCTGAGGACCTTGCCGTCCGACAGCGTCGTGAGCGTCGGATACCAGCGGGCCTCGTTCATCGGGTCGACCTTGATGTACTTCTCGGCGACCGGATCGAACTCGTAGGCGTTCTTGATGCCTTCGAAGTCCCGCTTGTCCATGCCGAGTTTGTTGGCGATGCCGTAGGTGTTGCGGGCGTCGGCGCCGGTCAGCCCTTCGATGCGGTAGTTGTCCTGGGTGCCGGTCCGGTACCGGGAGCCCTCCTTCGGCGCCTCGACGACGACCCGCGCGTAACCGGGGTTGTTCCGCAGGAACCTGCCGGTCTTCCTGTCGAAGACCTTGGTCGCGCGCGGGATCAGCGCCGCGTCGGCGGAGAGGAACGTCCTGCCGTTCCCCCTGCCGGTGAACCGGGTGCCCTTGGGCAGCGTCATCGGCTTGTCGGGGTTCTCGTTGTAGAGGATCATGACGCCGCCCGCCTTCTTGACGTCGCCCTTGAGCTTCTCGTACTGCTTGGTGCCGCCGGCGATCAGGATGTCGCCGTTGGCGAGCTGGGTGTGGCCGGTGCAGAACAGGTCGGCCGGGGTGGGCACCTTCTTGACGGTGCCCTTGACCGGGTCCCAGATCCGGCTGTCGTAGGTCTTCGCGTCGAAGTTGTCCTGGTTGTTGCCCGAGCCCGCGACCAGCAGCACCTTCCCGGTGTGCAGGAGCACCGCGTGGATGGTGTCCTGGCGGTACTCCTTCGGGAACTCGATGATGTCCCAGTGACCGTTCGCGGCCTTGTACTCCGGTCTGTCGATCTTGTACTCGTGGTATTTCTCGGTCCCGAAGCGGTACACCCACGGCCCGTTCATCCCGGCCAGGACGAGCACCACCGCCGTGCCGATCGCGAGACGACGAGCCCGGCGGCCGCCGGTGCGGTCGGTCATTCCTTACGCCCTCCCGGTCCGCCGAGCGCGGTCCGCACGGTCTCCTCCTGGCTGCCGCCGGTGGTCGCCGGTGTCCAGGTGGGCCGTTGCTGCGGGGGGTGCGCCGTGCGGACATACCCGGGCGGCACCGCGTCCTTTGGCTGGGCGGCCGCGGGTGCCCTGTTCTCCTTGCGCAGCGCGTACTGCCAGGCGAAGACCGGGGCCGCCGTGATGAGCAGTGCCAGCGTCGCCCAGGTGACCATCGCCGGGTGCGCGTGGCCGAGGGCGAAGCCGGCGGCGAGCGAGCCGCCGAAGACCAGGATGAAGAACCAGTGGATCCGGAACGTGCCGAACAGCGTGTCCGGGCTGGCCGACTCGCCCTTGGGCGTGACCACGAACCTGCTCCTGCGGCGGAACACGGTGTCCAGCAGCGAGCGGGCGTAGACCGGCGCGGACAGCGCCGACATCACCATGCCGGCCACCCCGCCGGAGCCCTCCGGCTCGTGCGGGGAGACGTTGTGCCGCCGGTTCCAGACGTACAGGCCGATCTGGAGTGCGGAGGCGTTGCCGTAGAGCATCAGCCACACGGTGGGGTCGATGTTCACGCCCGAGGCGCCCAGGCCCAGGAACAGCGCGCAGCTCAGGGCCGCGAGGATCCAGTTCAGGGCGGACATCGGGTAGAAGATGATCATCATCGTGTAGTTGAAGAGCTTGCCCGGCGACAGCGTGAACAGGCCCCTCCAGTACTGCTTGAGGATCGTCTCGTAGGTCCCGCGGGACCAGCGCAGCTGCTGGGTGAAGAAGTCGGTCCAGGCGTTCGGGCCCTCGCCGACCGCGAGCACGTCCGGGGTGTACACCGAGCGCCACTTCCGGCCCGTCGCCGGGTTCCTGGTGCGGTGGATCTCGAAGCCGGTGGCCATGTCCTCGGTGATCGAGTCGTACAGGCCGCCGATCTGCCGGAGCGTGCTGATCCGTACGGCGTTGGAGGTGCCGACGAACATCGGCGCGCCGTAGCGGTTGCCGGCGCGCTGGATCAGCGCGTGGAAGAGGAACTGCTGGGACTCGGCGGCCTTGGTGACGAACGTGTCGTAGTTGCCGTACACCTGCGGGCCGATGACGAAGCCGACGTCCGGGTCGCGGAAGTAACCGAGCATCCGCTCCAGGTAGTTGGGCAGTGGGACGTGGTCGGTGTCGACGGAGGCGAAGAAGTCGTACCCGTCGCCGTGCGCCTCCAGCCAGGCGTTGTAGTTGCCGTGCTTGGTCCTCGCCCGGTGCGGGCCCTCGGGGCGGTTCCACTTCTCGACGCCCTTGCGGGTGAAGTGGTGCACGCCGAGGCGCGCGCAGACCTGCTTCACCTCCGGATCGTCGCCCTCGTCGAGCAGCCAGACGTGCAGCAGTCCCCGGTGGCGCAGGCGGACCGCCGCCTCCAAGGTCCGGGTGACCATGTCCAGCGGCTCCTTGCCGGGCACGAACGTGGTGATGAACGCGACCCGGGTGCCGGTCTCCGGGACCACCGGGACCGGGTCGCGGGCCACCAGGGTGGCGTGCGCGTTGGACAGCACGTTCATGCAGCGGAAGAACTCGATCAGGCCGATCGACACCAGCATCACGATGTCGAGGGCGGGCAGGAAGTCGTAGGCCGGGTAGTCGCGGTGGGTCCAGTGTTCGGGCTGCAGCAGCCAGGTCAGCAGCACCAGCGAGAGCAGCGGGGCCGCGCCCAGCATCAGGGCGGCGCGCAGCCGGTGCGGTTCCTGGGCGAGCAGTGAGCGGTACTGCACCCGGTACGGGGTGCTGGGATCGGGCTGGGTGAGGGGGCCGGCAAGCCTGCTGTAGTGCTCGTAGTCGTATCTCGGCAGTGTCCCCCTGATCCGGCGCAGGGCGCCGGTGGTGCCGCGTTGCGCGGGTACGCGCAGCTGTGCCGGGTCGTACGTCCGTGGTGGGTCGTGTTCCTGTTCCTGCCGGGCGCCTGTCGGCGTCGACGTCATGAGTCATCCCCCCACACGCGCGGATCGGCGCGTGTCCGTCGGTCTCACCGCCCGGTCGGATCCCCCTGGGTCCGGGCCGGGCGCGTCCATGGCGGGGCGCGGCCGTTCCACCGGAATGGACACGGACCGTGACCGTCCGGTTGCATGGTGGCCCCCTCGGCACCGATTCATGACAGGGGCCCCTCAACCCCGCAGATCTGGCAACCGGTTATCTACCCCCCAAGTGCCGCGAATCATCGGCACTTTGGACATCCAGGTTTCTACGGCGCCAAGCATGATCGCAAGAGCGAAACACGGTGTTTACTGATCATAGGCACTCATTGTGTAATCTGTGGCGATTGCGTGGATCGACCGTGTCGGTAGTTGACATAGTGGATCAACCGTGTCGCTGGTCGACATGGCGATGCACTTGGTGTCGAAGTGGCCGCGCAGGACCGACGGGATGTACGCGAGAAGGCCCCCCGCTGCTGCGGAGGGCCTTCTGGGTGTCTGTGCGCCGCCAGGGACTCGAACCCCGGACCCGCTGATTAAGAGTCAGCTGCTCTAACCAACTGAGCTAGCGGCGCCTGCTGACAGCGAGAACTCTACCTGACGGGGGGCGGTGCTCCCGACCTGCGGCCACCGGGGGGACCCCCGTCCGCCCCCTGCCGTACATCATTCGGACCGTCAGCATGCGCACCGGGGCGTCAGTTGGGAAAGTGATTAATGTGCACAGTCCCGGACGTATCAACCCTAAGTGTGAGGGGAATCGCATGCCGGCCCCGGTATTCGAGGAATTCGACCCCGCCAGCGACTGCGAATGCACCGGATGCGCCCACTGGCGTCGGGTCGGCCCGCACCCGCTGCCCGGGCGTTTCGGCGGGCATCCGGCCGCCCGGGGCGTCCTGGTCGTGGCCGCCGCCGCGTCCGCCGCCCTCGCCGCGAGCACCCCGACGGCCGCCGCCCACAGCATTCCGCCCGCCCCTCACCGGTCCGCCACCCCCGCGGACGGTGAGCCCGACACCCCGCAGGGCGCCAAGTCCCCCCTGCACGGTCCCGGCGGCAAGCCCGTCAGCGGCCCCCTCACCACACCCCCCACCACCCGCACGCAGATCATCAACCGGGCCAAGGTCTGGGTCACCGCCAAGGTGCCGTACAGCATGTCCCTCTACTGGACGGACGGATACCGGCAGGACTGCTCCGGCTATGTCTCGATGGCCTGGGGGCTGACCGGGAACGAGTGGACGGGCAGCCTCGACCAGTTCGGCACGAAGATCACCAAGGAGGAGCTGCAGCCCGGCGACATCCTGCTCTTCCACAACCCGGACAACCCCGAGAAGGGCTCCCACGTCGTGATCTTCGGCGGCTGGACGGACTACACGCACACCGCCTACACGGCGTACGAGCAGACGCCTCCGAACGCCCGCCGCCAGTCCACGCCCTACGCCTACTGGAGCAACTCCGCCAAGTACGTGCCCTACCGCTACAAGGGCCTGACCACGGACCCGGGCACGGCCGGCGCCGAGGCCGGCAAGACGGCGGTGCCCTACCCGGGCGCGGCCTACTTCGGTCCCGGCGCCGACAACAAGTACGTCACCCTGCTCGGCCGGCTGCTGATCGCCCGCGGGGCCGGCGCCCACTACACCAAGGGCCCGGGTCCGCTGTGGGGAGCCGCGGACCAGCAGGCCACCCGGGCCTTCCAGGCCGCCCAGGGCTGGACCGGCGCCGACGCCGACGGTCTGCCCGGACCGCGCACCTGGGAACTCCTCGCCACCGGCAAGGGCAAGAACATCAAGCCCGCCATCACCGGCACGACCACCCCCGCCTCGCACGGGGTCCCGGGCTACCCCGGCAAGAACTACTTCCGGCCGGGCGCCACCAACGACCACGTCACCCGGCTCGGCAGGCGGCTGGTGGAGAAGGGCTTCGGCCGGTTCTACACCGATGGCCCGGGACCCGCCTGGGGCGAGGCGGACCGCAGGGCCGTGGAGGCGTTCCAGCGCACCCAGGGCTGGCGCGGCGGCGCGGCCGACGGCTATCCGGGGCCGGAGACCTGGCGCCGCCTGTTCCTGTAACGATCCGAACGATCACGTGACGCATCTGGCGCGGAGGCTGGAGGCAGGCATGAGTACCACGACCGCACACACCCCTGAATCGGACGACCCCCTGGACGGCGGGCCGCTCGCCCGGCCCGTCCCCCGGCTGATCCAGAACGAGGCCACCACCGAGATCCCCGTCCACCTGCTGTTCCGCGACGACCCGGACCCGGTGTCGGTGCCGCTGCGGCCCGCCGTGGTGGGCCGCCGGCAGGGGACCGGCGAACAGCCCCGGCTGCGCCGCCCGGCACCGGCCAAGCCGCGGCCGGTCGCCGCCGTGGACCCCGAACTGGTCGAGCGTCCCGCCGGGGTGCTGCCCGGCGCGGCCGGGGTGGCCGCCGGGCTGGCGGGGACGGCCGGCGGGCTCGCCACCTCCTGGTGGGCCGGAGTGCTGCCCCCGCTCGCGGCGCACGCACTGCGCCTTCCGGCGTACGCGGGCGCCGGACTCGGCCCGGCGCAGTGGGCCGCGTACGCCGGCGCCGGCGCGCTCGGGATGTTCGGCTTCGCCGGGCTGGCCCGCGGCAGGACCGGAGGGGCCTGGGTGCTGGGCCTGTTCGGCCGCTACCGGGGGACGGTGCGGCGCACCGGCCTGCTCTGGGTCAACCCGCTGCTGCTGCGCCGCCGCGTCGACGTCCGGCTGCGGCACTGGCGCAGTGAGGAGATGCCGGCGGCGGACGGCAGCGGGGTCGCGCTGCGGGTCGTCGTCCTGGTGGTGTGGCGGGTGCGGGACACGGCGCGGGCGGTGCTCGGCCTCGACGACCACGAGACCTACCTGCGCGAGTGCGTGGAGGCGGCGCTGGCCCGGGTGCCGGTGGAGGTGCCGGGCAGGACGCGGGGTTCGGTGGAGATGGCAGCCGACGCGCTGACCCGGCTGGTGGCGCGGGACGCGGCCGGGATCGGCCTGGAGGTGTTCTCCGTGCAGCCGGTACGGGTGGAGTACGCCCCGGAGGTCGCCGCGGCAATGCACCGGCGCCGGATCGCCGCGCTCGACGCCCAGCAGCGGGCCGGGATGCTCGCCTCCGTCGTGGACTCGGTCGAGGACACGGTGACCCGGCTGACCATGCGCGGCCTGGTCGAACTCGACGACTACGAGCGCAAGGTGCTGGTGCGGGACCTGACGGTGGCGTTCTGCTCGGGACGCTCCGACTCCGGACCCTGACGGACAGGGATGCGTCTTTGATATGGACACGGTCAACTGATGGCAATAATCTGGGACTTGGTCTAGACCTGCACGCCTCACAGGACCTCCCCCACGTTCTCCAGGAGCGGCAGCATGCGTAAACGGACCAAGATCTCGGCCGTGGTGCTCGGCGCGGCGACCGCCGGAGCCTTCGCGCTCTCCACCGGCGGTGCCAGCGGACACGGCTACACCGACCTCCCCATCAGCAGGCAGAAGCTCTGCGCCAACGGCACCGTGGCCAACTGCGGCGACATCCAGTGGGAGCCGCAGAGCGTCGAGGGTCCCAAGGGCTTCCCGGCCGCCGGTCCCGCCGACGGTCAGCTCTGCAACGGCGGGCTGAGCAGGTTCGCCCAGCTCAGCTCGCCCCAGACCCCGGCGGGCGGGGCCTGGCCGACGACCAGGGTGACGGGCGGCCAGTCGTACACCTTCCGCTGGCAGTTCACCGCGATGCACGCCACGACCGACTTCAAGTACTACGTCACCAAGCAGGGCTGGAACCAGAACCACGCCCTCGCCCGGTCGGACCTCAACACCACCCCGTTCCTCACCGTCCCCTACAACGGCCAGCGTCCGCCGGCCACCCTCAGCCACAGCGGCACGCTGCCGTCGGGGCTGAGCGGTCACCACGTGATCCTGGCGGTCTGGACGATCGCCGACACGGGCAACGCGTTCTACGCCTGCTCCGACGTCACGTTCTGACCGGCGCTGCTCGACGACTGTGTAACACCCGGCCGATCTGAGCTTCGCTTGAGGCCCTGCAGCAGGTCACAGGGGTACGTTCCCGCCACGCCGGTCGGTCGGACCGGTGTTCGCAACCGGGGGACTGCCATGGGCCTGCTGCAAGCGTTCTTCTACGTCATTCCCGGCATCTTCGTCCTGCTCGGGGTCTTCGGGATGGTCAAGACGCTGCAGCGGTCGCGCCGGATCAGCCGGACGTGGCGGCACGGCCGCACGGCCGAGGCGCGCTGTCTGCGGACGTACACGACGACCAGCGGCGGCGGGGAGACGCCGGTGAGCACCACCCTGCATCACGTGCTCGAATTCCGCACGGCCGAGGGGCGTCCCGTCCGCATCGACGAGGCGGGTGTGCGCTCGACCGTCGTCGAGGGCGACTTCGTGACGGTGTACTACCTGCCGGAGATGCCGGAGAGGGCGACGGCACACTCGCCCGCGCCGGGGAAGCTGGCCGTGGGCACCGGCTGCCTGGTGGTGTTCCTCCTGGTGTTCATCGGGATCGCGGTGGCCTTCATGATCGGGGTGCACATCGCCTTCTCGGCGGACCAGACGGCTCCGGACCCGGTGCCGGGGGGCGCGGACTGGACTCCGTGAACGTCTCGATATCTGACGGAGTGTCAATTATTCTGCGTCTCCATGGACTCCGGCAGGGGCACGATCGCTGAAGCAGTCGCCGCCCGGTGGGGTGACCACCGGCCCGGGCTGTGGTTCGAGGAGCAGATGCTGACGCATCACGAGGTGGCCGGCGGTGCCGCCGCCCGTGCGGCGCTGCTGCGGGACCTGCTGCCGGCCGGCACCGTGCCCCATGTGGGCGTGCTGCTGGACAACACCCCGGAGTTCCCGCTCTGGCTGGGGGCCGCCGCGCTCGCCGGGGCGGCCGTCGCCGGCGTCAACCCGACCCGGCGGGGCGCGGAGCTCGCGCGGGACATCCGGCACACCGAGTGCCCGGTGCTGGTGACCGAGCGGGCCCATCTCCCGCTGCTCGACGGGCTCGAACTGCCCGGTGTCCGTCTCCTCGTCACCGACGACCCGGCGTACGGCACGCTGCTCGCGCCCTACCTCGGCGCCTTCCCGGACGCCTCGCGGGCCACCCCCGGCGACCGGATCCTGCTCTACTTCACCTCCGGCTCCACCGGTGCCCCCAAGGCCGCCCTCTGCTCGCAGGGCAGGCTCGCGGCGGCCGGACGGTCGCTCGCCGGACAGTTCGGGGTCGGGCCCGACGACGTGCACTACGTCTGCATGCCGATGTTCCACGGCAACGCCGTGATCGCCGACTGGGCGCCCGCGCTGACCGCGGGCGCCGGGGTGGCCTTACGGCGGCGGTTCTCGGCGTCGGGATTCCTCTCCGACGTACGGCGCTACCGGGCGACCTACTTCACCTATGTCGGCCGTGCGGTGCAGTACATCCTCGCCACCGGGCCGCGCGACCACGACCGGGACAATCCGCTGCGGCTCGGTTTCGGCACGGAGGCCGGGGCGGTGGACGCGGCCGCCTTCGAGGAGCGGTTCGGGGTACGGCTGGTCGAGGGGTACGGGTCGTCCGAGGGCGGGGCCGCGATCCAGTGGTCGCCGGGGACACCCGCCGGGGCGGTGGGGCGGGCGGCCCCCGGTCTCGTCGTCCTCGACCAGGAGACGGGAGAGGAGTGTCCGGCCGCGGCCTTCGACTCCGGGGGCCGGCTGCTCAACGGGGAGCGGGCGATAGGGGAGCTGGTGAACCGGGCGCCGAACCCCTTCGAGGGGTACTGGCGCAACCCGGAGGCGGACGCCGAGCGGCGGCGGGCGGGCTGGTACTGGACCGGGGACCTGTTCTACCGGGACGGGGACGGCTATCTGTACTTCGCGGGGCGTACCGACGACCGGATCCGGGTGGACGGGGAGAACCTGGCTGCCGCGATGATCGAGAACATCGTGGCGCGGTACGAGGGCGCGGACGCCGTCGCCGTGTACGGGGTGCCGGACCCGGTGACCGGGGACCAGGTGATGGCGACCGTCGCCGGGCGGTTCGAGCCCCTGGACTTCGCCGAGTTCCTGCTGGCCCAGCCCGACCTGGGGACGAAGATGGCGCCCCGGTTCGTGCGGGTGGTGGAGCGGATGCCGGTGACGGCGACCAACAAGATCCAGCGGGCTGTGCTGCGGCGGGAGGGGGTGCGCTGCGCCGACCCCGTGTGGTGGCGGCCGCCGGGCGAGCGGACCTACCGCAGACTGACCGCCGAGGACGCCGAAGGGCCACTCGTCTCGCCGAGGGACCCGCCGGAGGAGGGGGTGGGTGGCGGAGCCCCCACCGCGCGCGGTGCAGCCGCGCAATGACAGAGAGGGCGACCCTCGTCCGCGTTTCCGCGGAGGAGGGTCGCCCTCGTCATCGTGCGCCGCCAGGGACTCGAACCCCGGACCCGCTGATTAAGAGTCAGCTGCTCTAACCAACTGAGCTAGCGGCGCATGACTCCCGCCGAACCGTTCGATCTGCGTCTCGCGGTTGGCGACGAGGAAAATACTACCTGCTCCGCGGGGGTGCTTCCGACCAGCCCCGGAGGGAAGCCGTCGGCTCAGATGGCGAGGGAGATCAGCAGCGGGGCGGCGCCGCGGTTGAGGGCCTCGGCGGCCTGCCGGAGCCGGTGCGCGTGCTCGAGCGGCAGGGACAGGGCCAGGCAGCCCACCGACGAACCGGCGGTGATCGGCACCGCCGCGCACACCGTGCCGATCGCGTACTCCTGGAGGTCCAGGACCGGCACGGTCGGCGGCTGGGCCGCCAGCCGGGAGAGCAGCAGCTTGTCGCTGGTGATGGTGCGCGAGGTGAGGCGGGCCATCTTGTGCCGGGACAGGTGGTCGCGGCGGCCGTTGTGGTCGAGCTGGGTGAGCAGGCTCTTGCCGATCGCGGTGGCGTGTGCGGAGGAGCGGAAGTCCACCCACTCGTTGACCGCGGGGGTGCCCGGCCCGGCCGCGTACGGGCCGATCCGCACCTCGCCGTCGACGTACCGGCTGAGGTAGACCGCCGCGCCGACCGAGTCGCGCAGCCGGTCCAGGGTCAGCTGGAGCCGCTCGCCGAGCGCGTGCTCCCGGTCGTGCGCGGAACCCAGCCGGCGCAGGGTCTCACCGGTGACGTAGGCGCCGTCGGTGACCTGCTCCACGTAGCCCTCGCGGCGCAGCATGCGCAGCAGCGCCGTCAGCCGCTCGGGGTCGAGGCCGGTGCGGCCGGCCAGCTCGGTGTCGGTGACGCCGTCGGCCTGCCCCGCCACCGTCTCCAGGACGCGCAGCGCGTCCTGGGCGGAGTGGTACGGGGCGGTCGGCTCGCGCTTCAGCGCCACGGTGAGTCCCCCTGCGCTCGCTCGGCGATGCTGCTCCGGCAGCACTGCTTGGGCCGTGGTCCGGACAGCGGATCCTCTCCACGATAACGGCCGGAAGCCCGAAACGGAGGGGGGGTTGACGAGATTGCGGCCCTCCCATCTGCGGCGAAGGTCTGCTGGCATATGTCAGTGGAATGCGCTGAGCGCCGGACCTCGGGTGATCGAGCGTTCGCTTCCTGTAATCACGGCACCGTGCCGGGAATCCTTTACGACGGTTCATGGTGCGACGCTTACAGCACCGCGCTGAGGAACTCCCGGGTCCGCTCCTGCTCGGGCTCGCTGAAGATCCGCTCCGGCGGACCCGCCTCGATGATCCGGCCCGCGTCGAACATCAGGACCTGGTCGGAGATGTCCCGGGCGAAGTTCATCTCATGGGTCACGCAGAGCATGGTGATGTCGGTGGTGCGGGCGATGTCCCTGAGCAGATCGAGGACGCCCGCGACCAGCTCCGGGTCGAGCGCCGAGGTCACCTCGTCGAGGAGCAGCACCTTCGGACGCATGGCCAGGGCCCGGGCGATCGCCACCCGCTGCTGCTGGCCGCCGGAGAGCCGGGTCGGCCGCTCGTCGGCCTTGTCGGCGAGGCCCACCAGGTCGAGCAGCTCCCGGGCGCGCTCCGCCGCCTCGTCCTTCGAGAGGCCGAGCACGGTCACCGGGGCCTCGGTGAGGTTGCGCAGCACGGTCATGTTCGGGAACAGGTTGAACTGCTGGAAGACCATCCCGATCTGCTTGCGGACCTCCCGCAGCTCCTTCTCCGACGCCGGGAAGAGCCGCTGCCCGTCGACGGTGATGGTGCCCGCGTCCGGCTTGGTGAGGGTCATCAGCATCCGCAGGATCGTGGTCTTGCCGGAGCCGGAGGGCCCGATCAGGGTGACGTGCCGGCCCGCCTGCACGGACAGGTCGAGCCCGTCGAGGACGGTGTTGTCCCCGAACCGCTTGGTCACCCCCTCGATGCGGATCAGCTCGGCGGACGTCGTATCGGTGGTACTCGGCTGCTTGCTGGTCTCAACGGACAAGGCGACGCTCCAGGGTGCGCAGGAGAAGTGAGGCGAGGTAGGAGATGACGATGAAGGCGACGCCGATCACCGTCACCGGCTCGGTGAACTGGAAGTGCTGCTGGGAGAAGAGCCGCGCCTGCCCGAGCATCTCCAGCACGGTGATCGACATCAGGATCGGCGTGTCCTTGAGCATCGAGATCACGTAGTTGCCGAGCGGCGGCACGACCCGGCGCAGCGCCTGCGGCAGGATCACCACCGTCCAGGTCCGCCGCGCCGGCAGGTTCAGCGCCGTCGCCGCCTCCCACTGGCCGGCCGGCACGGCCTCGATACCGGCCCGGTAGACCTGCATGGTGTACGTCGAGTAGTGGAGGCCGATCGCGAAGACGCCGGTGGTCAGCGCCGAGAACGTCACCCCCCACTCGGGCAGCACGTAGAACAGGAAGAACAGCTGCACCAGCAGGGGGGTGTTGCGGACGAACTCGGTCACCACGCCCACCGGCCAGCGCACCCACCTGGCCGGGGTGCGCATCAGCAGCGTCCACACCAGCCCCAGCGAGAACGAGATCAGCGAGCCGAGGACCAGCGCCTCCAGGGTGACCAGCAGGCCGTCCCAGAAGTGCGGCATGAACTCGCTGACGGCACTCCAGTCCCACTTCACGCGACACCACCGACCCCGGTCGTCTGCGCACGCCTGACCTCACGTGCGCTCTGTTCGCTGCCCGGGTCCTTGCCTATCCCGGCCTTCAGCCGCTTCTCCAGGCCGCGCATCAGCCGGGTGATGACGAACGCGATCACGAAGTAGATCAGCAGCAGGTACGTGTAGACGTGCGCGCTCTCCTGCAGTGCCAGGCGCACCAGGTTCCCGCTGAACGCCAGGTCGCCCATGCCGGTGACGGACACCAGCGCGGTGCCCTTGAGCAGTTCGACCAGCAGGTTGCAGAAGGAGGGGATCATCTCCGGCACCGCCTGCGGCAGCAGGATCAGCCGCAGCCGCTGCCAGGGCGTGAAGCTGAGCGCGATCCCGCCCTCCTGCTGCGCCGGGTCGACCGCCTTCAGCGCCCCGCGCACGATCTCCGAGCCGTACGCGCCGTAGGTCAGCCCGAGCGCGAGGGTGCCCGCCCACAGCGGCACCAGCTGCCAGCCGAAGGCGACCGGCAGCACGAAGAACACCCAGAAGATCATCACCAGCGCCGAGGTGCCACGGAACACCTCGGTGTACAGGCCGGCGAGGAACCGGACGATCCACAGGCGGTTCGTCCGCGCCACGCCCACCACGAAGGCCACCGCCGTCATCAACAGCGCGCTCAGCAGGAGGAGTTGAACGGTGGTCCAGACGCCCTTGAGCACCAGCTCCCAGAGTCCCGAGGTCATCCGTTCTTCCCTCCCCCGCACAGCTGCTTGGCCGTGAGGTCGGTCATCTCGGCCTCGGTGAAGCCGAACGGCCGCAGGATGCGGAACAGTTCGCCGCTCTTCTTGAGCTTGCGCAGTTCCCCGTTGAAGGCGTCCCGCAGCTTCGTCTCGGCCGACCGGAAGGCGAAGGCGCCGCCGTCCACGTGCGGTTTGCCGTCGACCAGCGGCGTGAAGGGCTTGGTCGACTCGGCCTTGGCGGACTTCTTGACCACCTCGCGGGTGGTGAGCGCGGTCCCGGCGAAGACGTCCACGCGCCTGGCCTCGACCGCGTTCAGCCCGGCGACCTGGTCCGGCACGATCAGGATGTCGCTCTCCTTGTACCCCGCCTCGACCGCGTACTGGATCTCCGCGTACCCGGTCCCGGTGGCGAACCTCGCCTTCTTGGCGACGACGTCCTTGTAGTCGTGCAGCCCCTTGGGGTTCCCCTTGCGCACGATGAACGAGTCGAGCATCTGGTAGTCGGGATCGGCGAAGATCACCTGCTCGCAGCGCTCCGGGTTGACGTACATCCCGGCGGCCACGACGTCGAACTGCTGCGAGTTCAGCCCCGGGATCAGCGAACCGAACTCGGTCGGCACCGGCTGCACCGTGCCGACCCCGAGCCGCTTGAAGATCACCTTTGCCAGTTCCGGTGCCTCACCGGTGAGATGCCCGTCCTTGTCGATGTACCCGAAGGGGATCTCACCGGCGATTCCGAGCCGTACGACACCCTGGGCGCGCAGCCGTTGCAGCAGGTCACCGCCGTCGGTGCCGGCCGCGGTGGCGACCCTGGTGCAGCCGGCCGCGGCGAGTGCGCCGATGGCGGCGGCACCCGCGAGCACCGTGCGCCTGGTTTGTCTGGATTCATACCCAGATGTGTCCGTCTCGTTCCCAAGTGGTGGAGCCATGGCGGCGCGGCTACCCGGGGCCAATCGAGTTATGCATCATGGAGGGCATGGCCGATCGATTCATCGAAGTCTCGCTGGTCACCCGCGAGGTCCGTGCCACTGCCCGGCTGCTGGACGACCGGGCCCCGGTGACCTGTGCCGCCGTCTGGGAGGCCCTGCCGCTCGCCGGCGACGTCTACCACGCGAAGTACGCCCGCAACGAGATCTACGCTCTTTTCCCGCCGTTCGCCGTGACGGAGCCGCCCCTGGAGAACCCGACCGTCACCCCCGTTCCCGGCGATCTCTGCTACTTCTCCTTCGCTGGCGCGGAGTTGGGCACGAAGGCCTACGGCTACGACCGCGAGGTGCGCCCCGGCAGCACGGTCGTCGACCTGGCCCTCTTCTACGAACGCAACAACCTGCTGATCAACGGCGATGTGGGCTGGGTGCCGGGGATCGTCTGGGGTGAGGTGGTGGCGGGCCTGCCGGAACTCGCCGAGGCCTGCAACGACCTGTGGCGGACGGGGGCGGCGGGGGAGACCCTGGCCTTCCGCAGGGCGTGACCGCGCGCCGCGTCAGACCGCGACGGCGTGGTCCGGCGGCACCGGCGCGACACCCGCCTCGTACAGCGCGTGGGCCGCCCGCAGGACCAGGTCGTCCCGGTGCCGGGCGGCCACCAGTTGCAGCCCCACCGGCAGCCCGTCGCCGTCCACCCCCACGGGTACGGTCGCGGCCGGCTGCTGGGTCAGGTTGAAGGGGTACGTGAACGGCGTCCACCCCGTCCAGCGCCGGAACCCGGAGTCCTTCGGCACCTCCGCCCCCGCCTCGAACGCCGTGATCGGCAGCGTCGGCGTCACCAGCAGGTCGTACCGTTCGTGGAAGAGACCCATCCGGCGGCCCAGGTCCATCCGGACGTCCACCGCCGCCAGGTACTCCAGCGCGCTCAGCCCGGCCCCCTGGCCGCAGATCTCCCGCAGCCCGGGATCGAGCGACTCACGCTGCGCGGGGGAGAGACGCTGGGTCACCCGGGCCGCCCCCGCGAACCACAGGGCGTGGAACGCCTCCACGGGGTCGCTGAAGTCCGGGTCGGTCTCCTCGACGTACGCACCCAGCCCGGCCAGCCCCGTCACCGCCCGGCGGACCGCCGACGCGACCCCCGGACGGACCGCCACCTGACCGCCCAGCGTCGGTGAGAACGCCACCCGCAGTCCGCGCACGCCCCCGTCGATCCCCGCCGTGAAGGAACCCGGGGCGGGGCCCGACGCCGACCAGTCCCGGGCGTCCGGCGCAGCGATCACGTCCAGCAGCAGGGCCGCGTCGGCCGCGTCCCGGGTCATCGGCCCCACGTGGGACAGCGTGCCGAAGGCGCTCGCGGGGTAGAGCGGCACGCGGCCGTACGTCGGTTTCAGGGCGAAGACTCCGCAGAAGGCCGCCGGGATGCGCACGCTGCCGCCGCCGTCCGTGCCCAGGGACAGGGGGCCGGCGCCCAGGGCGATCGCCGCCGCGCTGCCCCCGCTCGATCCGCCGGCGGTGCGCGAGGGGTCGTACGGGTTGCGGGTGACGCCGCAGAGCGGGGAGTCGGTCACACCCTTCCAGCCGAACTCGGGGGTGGTGGTCTTGCCGACGAACACCGCGCCGTGTTCGCGCAGCCGGGCCACCGAGGGTGCGTCCTCGTCCCAACTCCCCGCCGCCGCGACGGTCCTGGAACCGCGCAGGGTCGGATGGCCGCGCATCAGCAGGATGTCCTTGACCGTCACCGGGACGCCGTCGAGCAGGCCCTTCGGCTCGCCCCGCCGCCAGCGCCGCGCCGACTCCGCCGCCTGTGCCAGGGCGTCCTCCTCGGTGAGGCGGACGAAGGCGTTGACCTCCGGCTGGATCCGGGCCGCCCGCTCCAGGACCGCCCGGGTGGCCTCCTGCGGGCCGAAGTCGCCCGCGCGGTAGCCGTCGAGGAGCTGCCGGGCGGTGAGATCGGTGAGCTGCATGAGGGGCACCACCCTCCCGAGGGTCAGTGACCGGGCACGTAACCGCGCTTCTTGTCGACCACGTTCACCAGAGACCTGCCCGCCGCCCACCGCTCGTACAACTCCAGGAACTGAGTGCCCAGTTCGTCCCGCCAGCCGACGGTGTCCCCGCTCATGTGCGGCGAGACGATGAGGCCGGGCACGTCCCACAGCGGGCTGTCGGCGGGAAGCGGCTCGGTGGTGAAGACGTCCAGGGCCGCGGCGGCGATCCAGCGCCTGGTCAGCGCCGTCACGAGCGCGTCCTCGTCGACCAGTTGGCCGCGGCCGACGTTGATGAACGAGGCCGAGGGCTGCATCACGCCGAAGCGGTGCGCGTCGAACATGCCGAAGGTCTGCTCGGTCAGCGGCGCTGCGGCGATCACCCAGTCCGCGCGGGACATCAGCCGGTCCAGGTCGTCGGGGCCGTGGATGCCGGTGCGCGGGACACGCCCGACCAGCGCGGTGGTGATGTCGAGCGCCTTGAGGGTGCGGACGACGGCCCGGCCGATCGGGCCGGAGCCGACCACGCACGCGCGCGTGCCGGCGACCCGGCGGGCCTCGCGGTGCCGCCAGGTCCGCTCCCGCTGGAGGCCGAGGGATGCCGGCAGGTCCTTGGCGATCGCGAGGACCAGCGCGGCCACGTACTCGGCGATGGGCCGGTCGAAGACCCCGCGCGCGTTGGTCACGACCGTCTCGGACGCGGCCAGTTCGGGGCACATCAGATGGTCGACGCCGGCGCTGGCGGTGTGCACCCAGCGCGGCCGCGGCCCCTCGCCCGGCCAGGCCTCACGGACGGCGTGCGAGGTGAAGTCCCAGACGAGCAGGGCATCGGCCGTGGGCAGCCGGCCCGCCAGGCCCGCCGCGTCCGTGTGCACGATCCGGGCACGGCCGGTGAGCCGGCCGAGCCGTGGGGGCGGGTCGGCGTCGAGGACCAGCAGAGTGGGGACGGGCGGCGTCATTCGGGGCGGTCTCCCGGCGTCCGGCAGCGTCTGACATGGGCGGATCGAGCGTCTGAGATGCACGGATTGACCACGCTCGCACCCGAACCTACCTTCGTCAACACGGGCGTGACCATCGACCGTTGCCCCTCTACTTCCCGTGAGGCCGGTGACTTCCCATGGACGTCTCCTTTCTGGGCGGACCCCGTCCCCAGCGCGGTGTCGGAGTCGTGGCGCCTTTCGACTTCGCCCTGGACCGCGAGCTGTGGCGCTGGGTGCCCGACGACGTGTCCCTGCACCTGACCAGGACGCCGTTCGTGCCGGTCGAGGTCAGCCTCGACCTGGCCCGGCTGGTCAGCGAGCACGAGACGCTCGGGGAGGCGGTGCGCGCGCTGACCGCCGTCGCGCCCGAGGTGATCGCCTACGCCTGCACCTCCGGCAGCTTCGTCGGCGGGATCGCCGGGGAGCGCGCGATGTGCGAGGCGATGACCCGGTCCGGCGCGGTGCCCGCGCTCACCACCTCGGGGGCGCTGCTCGACGCGCTCACCGAGCTGGGCGTACGGCGGCTCGCGCTGGTCACGCCGTACACCGTCTCGGTGACGCGGGTACTGGAGGAGTACGTCGCCGAGGCGGGCGTCCAGGTCGCCGGCTGCGCGTTCATGGGGCTGACCCGGCACATCTGGCAGGTGCCGTACCGGGACGTGGTCGCCATGGCCCGGCAGGCGGTACGGCCCGGGGCCGCCGACGCCCTGTTCATCTCCTGCACCAACCTGCCCACCTACGACGTCATCCCCCAGCTGGAGGCGGAGCTGCGCGTGCCCGTTCTGTCGGCCAACCAGGTCACGATGTGGGCGGCGCTGCGCAGGCTGGGTACCCGAGCCGTTGGGCCCTATCAGACGCTGGTCCGTCATCCGGACGGTTCGGCGCCCCGGGAGTGGCCCGTACTGCCGGAAGAACAGCAGGAAGGGTGGACATGACAGCGCTCGGAATCCTCTATCCGGGACACTCCGCGGAGGACGACTACCCGCGCATCGAGCAGCTCCTCGGCAGCGACATCCGGCTGGACGTCGTCCACACCGACATCGGCGAGGACGCGCACCGGGTGGACGCGCTGCGTGAGATGGGATCGGCGCAGCGGCTGGCGGCCGGGGTGGACGAACTGCGGCTCGCGGGCGCGGACGCGGTGGTGTGGGCGTGCACCAGCGGCAGCTTCGTGTACGGCTGGGAGGGCGCCCACCAGCAGATCCGTGACCTCGCCCGGTCGGCCGGGATGCCCGCGTCGTCCACGTCCTTCGCGTTCGTGCACGCGGCGCGCGAGCTCGGGGTACGGCGGGTGGCGGTCGGCGCGACCTACCCGGAGGACGTGGCCCTGCTCTTCGCGGACTTCCTGCGGGCCGGAGGCCTGGAGGTCACCGGGGTCCGCTCGTCGGGGATCGTCACGGCGGCGGAGGTCGGCACGTGGGGGGAGGAGGAGGTGCTCACGCTGGCGCGGACCGCGGACGACTCCGGCGCGGAGGCGGTACTCCTCCCGGACACCGCCCTGCACACGGCGGCGCATCTTCCCCTCCTGGAGAAGGCGCTGTCCAAGCCGGTGCTCACGGCGAACCAGGTGACCGTGTGGGAGGGGCTGCGGCTGGCCGACCGCCGGGTGAACGAACCGGCGCTCGGGGCCCTCTTCACCCGTCAGCCGATCGTCCAGGCCTGACGGGAGTGCGTCGCTGCGGGGAATAAACGGAGCCATCCTCCTGTTACCGCCCTCCAGACAGCTCAAGGTCGTCAACAGGAGGCTCCACCGTGTCGGCAGACGAGATCCGGGGCACCGCCCACGGGACCGCCCCCGTCCCCCTCTCCGTACTGGATCTGGTGACCGTCGGCACCGGCAGTACCGCCACCGACGCCCTGCGCACCGGCGTGCAGCTCTCGCGGCTCGCCGAGGCGCGTGGTTTCCACCGGTACTGGGTCGCCGAGCACCACTCCATGCCGGGCGTGGCCTCCTCCTCGCCCGCGGTCATCCTCGCGCACCTGGCCGCGCACACGGAGCGCATCCGGCTGGGTTCGGGCGGTGTCATGCTGCCCAACCACGCGCCGCTCGTCATCGCCGAGCAGTTCGGCACGCTGGAGGCGATGGCCCCGGGGCGGGTCGACCTGGGTCTCGGCCGGGCGCCGGGCACGGACGGCGCCACCGCGGCCGCCCTGCGCCGGACCCAGACCCTCAACGAGGGCGCCGACGACTTCCCGCAGCAGCTCGCCGAACTCACCCGGTTCCTGGACGACGACTTCCCCGAAGGCCACCCCTACCGCCGTATCCACGCGATCCCGGGCCCCGTCCAGAGCACCAGCCCCGGCGGTGTGCAGTCCCCGCACCGGCCGGTGGTCTGGCTGCTCGGCTCCTCCGGCTTCAGCGCCCGGCTCGCCGGCATGCTCGGGCTCCCGTTCGCCTTCGCCCACCACTTCTCCGCGCAGAACACCATCCCGGCCCTGGACCTCTACCGCGAGTCCTTCAGCCCGTCCGCCGTCCTGGACGAGCCCTACGCCCTCATCGGTGTCTCCGCGCTCGCCGTGGACGAGGAGCGCGAGGCCCGGCGCCAGGTGCGGGCCGGCGCGGTGAACATGCTGCGGCTGCGCACCGGGCGGCCCGGTCTGTTCCCGGACCCGGACGACGTGGAGAAGCACGAGTTCTCCCCGATGGAGGAGGAGTTCGTGCACTCCTGGACCGCCAACATCGTGCACGGCACCGCCGACGAGGTGCGCGCCGGTCTCGACGACCTGCAGAAGCGCACCGGCGCAGACGAGCTGATGCTCACCACGCACGCCCACCGCGGCGACCTGCGGCTGCGCTCCTACGAGCTGATCGCCGACGCCTACGGTTTGCCGACCGGGGTCTCCGCGTAGGTCCGGGTGCCCAGCAGCTCGGAGATACGATCCGGCGTCACCGGCCGGGAGTACAGCCACCCCTGTCCGGTGTCGCAGCCGATGTGCCGCAGCCGCGAGGCCTGCGCCGAGGTCTCGACGCACTCCGCGGTGACGGTCAGGCCGAGCCGGTGGGCCAGCTGGATCATCGCCTCCACCACGACCTCGTCGGCGGGGTTCGGGCGGTCGCCCGGGTCGTCGTACTGGAAGCCCCGGACGAAGGATCCGTCCAGCTTGAGGACCGACACCGGGAGCCGGCTGAGGTAGGCGAGGTTGGAGTAGCCGGTGCCGAAGTCGTCGATGGCGATGCGGACGCCCATGTCGCTGAGGGACTGAAGGGCCTGCAGCGGCCGGCCGGCCGAGCCCATCACCGCCGACTCCGTCAGCTCCAGCTGGAGCAGATGCGGCGCCAGACCGGTCTCGGCGAGGGTCTCCGCCACGTCCGCGACCAGGTCGGAATCCCAGACCTGGCGCACGGCCACGTTCACGCTCACGAAGATCGGCGGCTCGCCCGGGTGGTCCAGCTGCCACCGGCGGGCCTGCCGGCAGGCGGTGGTCAGGGCCCAGCGGCCGAGCGGGACGATCGAGCCGTCCTCCTCCGCCAGTCCGATGAACCGATTCGGCGTCAGCGTGCCGAACTCCGGATGATTCCACCGGACGAGGGCTTCGACTCCGCTCAGCCGCCCGTCCTCCATGCCCACCAGCGGCTGGTACTCGAGCACGAACTCGCCGCGTTCGATGGCCGGGCGGAGGGTGGAGGAGAGCGCCTGCCGGGTGACCAGGTGGGCGTTGCGCTCCGGGTCGAAGAGCGTCCAGCGGGACTTGCCGTCGGCCTTCGCCCAGTAGAGGGTCGTGTCGGCGGCCTGCATCAGGCCGGTGGCCGTCGTGCCCGCCGCGTGACGCTCCACCACCCCGATCGAGGCGGACAGCGAGAGCCGCTGGCCGGCCAGGTCGAACGGTGCCTGGAGAGCCGCCAGCGCCGATTCGGCCAGATCGGCCAGCTGCTCCGTGCCCGTCGAGTCCTCGACCAGCAGGGCGAACTCGTCGCCGCCCAGCCGGGCCACCAGCGGGACCCCGGCCCGCGCGAAGCCGGCGTCGTCGGCGATCCGGGTCAGCCGTTCGGCGACGGCGGCCAGCAGGCGGTCGCCGACCCGGTGGCCGAGGGTGTCGTTGACCGCCTTGAAACCGTCAAGGTCCAGGTAGCACAGGCCGATTCGGCCGGTACCGCTCTGTTCGTAGGACTCCGCCTCCAGCGCGGCCGAGAGGCGCTCGAAGAACAACGTCCGGTTGGGCAGCCGGGTCACCGGGTCGTGCATCTGCAAGTGCCTGAGCCGGGCCTGGAGTTCGCGGCGGGCGCTGATGTCGGAGACCGACATCAGCACCCCCGGGGTGTCCTTCGCCAGCGGTGAGACGGTGACCTGGACCCAGAGCGAGTACCCGTCGGGATGCTTGATCCGGCGGGCACAGCGCAGCTTGGCCTGCCGGCCGCGCAGTACCTCGCGATAGGCGTGCCAGGTACGGGCGTCGGAGGCCAGGTCCACCAGATCCGCGGCGATGCGCCCGGTCAGGCCGGCCGGGTCGGCGCCGATCAGGGTGCCGAACGCCGAGTTGGCGGTGCTGACCAGGCCCTCGCGGTCGACGACGGCCATCGGCAGCGCGGCGGCCGTGAAGACGTGCTCGTACGTCTTCGGATCCGGTGTCCCGTCCGCCGTCTCCGTCGTCCTGGTCGACGTGGCTGTCCCTGTTGTCCCGCCTGCTTTCGGGCCGGTCGTCTCGCTGTACGACTTCCGACAAACGTTGTCACTCTCTGTGACGGCGGACCGGTCGAGGTCTGCCGCGGGCGTCGGCCCTTCGGACGTTCCGCTCACCGCTCGCTCCCGCAGTGCACTCGATCTCTGTCCGTGCAGGAAAGTGTGCCGATCATAGAGGCTGGCCCGAGGGCCTTCCAGCCACTGTCCAGTGTCCACGATGAAGCACCGGTTCTGACAGATCGTTTCTGCCCGCACCTGGACGGGTTCTTGAGTCGTCTGGTCACTTGTGACGTTCCGTGAGTTTTTCGGGGTGTCGGCCGTTCGGGTTTCTCACCCTTCTGGTGCAGATAAACGGGTCATATGGTGACAAAATCACACAGGCTGGGTGGCGGTGTCCCGCGAACCGCCCCGGAGGTCCATCCGTGCCGCGTCTCCTGCTGCGCAGCACCGCCGCCGTGTTCACCACGATGTCGGCGCTCGTCGCAACGACCGTCCTGACCGGACCGTCGGTCGCCGAGCCGTTCTCCACGGCCCCGTGCGCCCTGCACCGCACCGGCGCACACCACTCCGAGGGTGTCGACACCTGGAACGCGGCCTACACCCGCCCCACCCGCCCGCTCTCGGCCGTGATGATCTTCCTCTCCTTCCCGGACGCGCCCCCGCACACCACCCCCGCGGAGCTGGCCGCCGATCACTTCCCGGCCACCAGCCGCTACTTCGAGCAGGCCTCCTACGGGAAGTTCACCATCCGGCCGCACCCGCTGACGCACTGGCTGCGGATGCCCAGGACCTCGGTCGCCTACGGCATGAAGCGCGACTGGAGCCTGCTGCTGCGGGCCTCCTACCTGCGGGACGCGTTCGCGGTGGCCGACCCCGAGGTGGACTTCTCGCGCTACGACGTCGTGTACTTCGTGGCCGACCCGGACGCGCCCGGGGTCGACTCCGACGCCACGAAGGTGGTCAACATGGACGTCCCGGTGCACGCCGACGGCACGGACGTCCGCCGGGTCGTCACCGTCTTCGAGAAGCATCCGCCGGACCGGCTGGTTCTCGCCCATGAGACCGGGCATGTCTTCGACCTCCCCGACCTCTACCGCCGCCCGGTGGACGGCAAGGGCGACTGGGACACCTACGTCGGCGACTGGGATCTGATGGGCAGCCAGTTCGGGCTCTCCCCGGACTTCCTCGCCTGGCACAAGTGGAAGCTCGGATGGCTGGATCCGCGCCAGGTGGTGTGCGTACGGGGGGCCGGTCCGGCCCGGCTGACCCTGGAGCCGCTGTCCGCCGGGCCGGGGGCGCCGGGGCAGGGCGCCGCGGGAGCGCCGGCCTTCGGGCTCGGCGACGGCACCAAGCTGGCGGTGGTGCGCACCGGACCCGACACCGTGCTCGCCTTCGAGGCGCGGGGCACGTCCGGCAACGACAGTGCGGCCTGCCGGGAGGGTGTCCTCGTCTACCGGGTCCGCGACGAGACGGCCTCCGGCGGCGGCCCGATCGAGGTGATCGACGCCCACCCGCGCACCGAGGCGTGCTGGGAGAACTCCGTCTACCCGCCGCTCGCCGACGCTCCCGTCGCCCTCGGTGAGAGCTTCACGGTCCCGGGGGACGGGGTGCGGGTCGACGTGGAGGGGCGGACGCCGTCCGGCGCGTGGAACGTGAAGATCACTCCGGGGGAGCCCGCCTGATCCACGGCTGACGGGGTCGAAAACACGGAAGGCCAAGCTCACAGGAGCTTGGCCTTCCGGTCTACTTCGCGTGCGCCGCCAGGGACTCGAACCCCGGACCCGCTGATTAAGAGTCAGCTGCTCTAACCAACTGAGCTAGCGGCGCCTGCTGACGTCGTAGACCTTAGCATCCTGATCGGCGGGAGGAAAAATCGATATCCGTACGGCCGAGCGGGCCGCCCGTACCGCGGCCCAGAGCAGGATTTCCGGTCCCGGGAGCCAGGGGTGCCGGGTGTCCGGGGCGACCAGCCAGCGCGTGCCGGACGGGGCGGGGGACCGGTCGTCGCCGTACAGCGCCGGGACGGTCACCGCGTCTCCGGTGCCGTGGCACAGCAGCGGCGGTACGGCCTGGCCGCGGCCGCCCCACTCCTCCCAGTCCAGCAGCGACGGCAGCCGGGCGGCGGTGCCGGGGGCGGCGAACAGGAGCATCCGGCCCCGGAGCACCGCGACCGGACCGGAGCCCGGCCCCTCCTCCCACAGCCGGTCCAGCATGCGGCGGCCGAACACCGCCGGGGTGTTCACCACGTCGAACACGGCGCCGCAGGGCAGTACGACCGGGGCGTCCGGCCGCTCTCCCCAGAAGGCGAGCGTGCTCCGCGGATACGTTCCTGCCGAGGCGAGCCAGGCGGCTCCGTCGGAGGTGACCCCGGCGGTGTCGGAGCGGTCGCCGGGGCCGTGCAGGGGCGTCTCGTGCGGTGTGCGGCTCATAGGGAATTGATACCTACGGTGAGTCGGTGCTCGCGGTGAGTTGCGGAAAACCGGGACGGGGCGGAGCGGAAGAGGTATCTTGCCCGCCTGGCACCCGTCTGGCATATGCCGAGAGCCGCTAGACGGGCTCCGCCGGCTCCGCGTCCTCGCTGCCCTTCAGCAGGTCCCGGCCGAACTCGACCATCTTCTTCGCGTAGTCCTCGGTCCACTCGGCCCGCGCGGCGATGTCGGCCGGGGTCAGCCGGTCGAAGCGGCGCGGATCGGCGAGCTGGGCGGCGGCCATGGCCTGGAACTCCACCGCCCGGTCGGTGGCCACGCGGAACGCCTGGGTCAGCTCGGTCGCGCGCGCCAGCAGCGCCCCGGGGTCGTCCATCGACTCCAGGCCGAAGAAGTGCTCCGGGTCGGCGACCGCTGCGACCGGCTCGAAGAGCAGGTGCGCGGGGCGTAGCCGCGGTTCGTTCCGACGCGGCGTGGGCTCCGCCATGTCTGGTCCTCCTCGTACGGTTCGGTGCCTACGGCTCGATGGCCACCGTCCATTCTCTCGCGCCCACGCAAGGCCACCCCAAGGCCGCCGTCTGACTCTCCGCTCACAGACGCTTCTGCCGGCGCCGCCACAGCCACCCGGCGGGTAGGTGGGCCATGACCGCGTGGTTGGCCTCCCAGCCGTCCGGGCTGTTTCTGTTCGCCGCCTGCGGCGGTGTGCCGGACTCCGTCCGGCGGGTGGGGTGGGTCGTGGTGGTGGTCTGTTCGGAGGGGTGTCAGGGGTGCCAGGGGATTCGGTGTTCGGTGAGGTGGGCCATGACCGCGTGGTTGGCCTCCCAGCCGTCCGGGAACTTCACGAGCGTGCCGAGCTGGACCGGTTCCGTCGACGGGTAGTCGTCCAGCAGGTCGGTCACGCCGGCGCGGCAGATCACGATGCAGGCCTGGCGGTGCCGGGAGGCCAGGACGCACAGGCGGCCGGTCTCCAGGTGGAAGGCGGTGGCGTCGGGGCGGCCGGAGAGCGGGTGCAGGACGACCGTCACGTCGTACTCGCGGCCCTGGAGGCGATTCGCGGTGTCGACGGTGATGTCCGTCACGCCCAGTTCCGCCAGGGCCGCGCGGACCGCCGCCGCCTGGTCCCGGTGGGCCGTGCCGACGGCGATCCGGTCGGCGGTGAGGGGGGACGGATCGGGCGAGCGTTCGGACAGGGCCGCTCCGCCCCGGTCGAGGAGTCGTCGTACCACCAGCGCCACCGCCCGGACCGCCTCCGGGTCGGTGCGCGGGGTGTGCCGGGCGGGCAGCTCCAGCAGGCCCCAGCCGGACTCCGCCGCCTCGTCGATCACCCGGTCGGGCCCGGAACCGTCGGAGGGGACGGCGAAGGACAGCCGCCGGTCGCCGTGGCCGGTGCCGCTGCGGAACGGGGTGTACGGGTAGAACGCGCCGGAGACCAGCGGGGCGGCGGAGGCGGGCAGACGCCAGGAGACCGGGAGGCGGTGCTGCGGGAGGTCCGGGTTGTGGGCGAGAAGGGTGGAGACCGCCGACGCCGAGGGGTCGTACGACAGGCCCGCCCACTGCTCGCTGCCCACCGTCGCGAACGGGTCCAGCTGGCCGGGGTCGCCCACGAACAGCGCCCGTTCGAAGAGTCCGGCCACGGCCAGCAGCGAGTCCGAGCGCATCTGGTACGCCTCGTCGACGATCGCGTGCCGCCAGGGCTCGTCCACCGTGACATGCGCCCACTTCGCGGCGGTGGACAGCACCACCGGCGCCTCCCGCAGGTCGGCCGCCTTCGCCGACTTGCGCACGTTCGGCAGGTCGTCCAGCGCCTTGTCGTACGGGTCGGCGTCACTGCTGTGCAGCCGGCCGACGGGCAGCTCCGGGTTCTGCTCGGCGAGCCTGAGGACCAGGTCGTCCACTTGTGCGTTGGTCTGCGCGACCACCATCAGCGGGCGGCCCGCGGCGGCCAGTTCCAGGGCGGCGCGGACCACCAGCGTGGACTTGCCGGCGCCCGGCGGGGAGTCCACGACCACACCCCGGTCGGTGCCGTGCAGGGTGTCGTGGAGGATCGCGTCGGTGGCACGGCCGGCGGCCGCACCCGGGTCGAATCCGACGTCGGCGGTCACAGCACGTCCTCCTCGGTCACCGTGTCGGCCCGTTCCGCCGCGGCCTCGCCGGGCGGCCCGCCGTGGGTCCACGGGGTCGCCTCCGGGTCGGGCAGCTTCGCCCCGCCGCGCTGCTCGTGTTCGAACAGGGTCCAGGTGAGCCGGTCGCCCTTCTCCGGGACCGACCCCGCCTCCGGTTCCCTGCCCCGGCCCATCTTGTCCAGGACCCGGAGCACCAGGACCCCCTCGGCCTCGTACCCGGCGAACTCCATCGACTGCGGTTTGCCGCCCAGTGAGCGGTACGCCTTCGCACGCTCCCCGAGATGCGGCCGGTCCTCCGTGCGCACGGTCACCAGCGGGCGCGGGCTGGGCCGCTTGCCCTCGCTGTACGCCATGACGACGTCGAGGACCTCGCCCGCGAACGCCTCCCCGGCCAGCCGGCGCCCCGCCATCACCAGCGGGTCGTCCAGCGCCTCCTGGGCGTCCAGCCGGGCCTGTTCGCGCTCGCGGGTGGCCAGCTTGTTGGCGGCGGTGACCGCGTCGTCCCGGCGCGGCTGCGGCGGCTCACCGGCCAGCACCCGGTCCCGGTGGCCGGTGAACGACCAGCGGTCGCGGGTCCACCGCTCCTCGACCCGGGCGCCCTCCGGCAGCCGGTGCAGCAGGTCCAGGCCGCGCCAGACCGCGTCCCAGGTGGGCCGGGTCCGGCTCGCGACGAGGTCGCGGATCTCCCGCTCGGCGGCGGTGAGGATCGCCAGCCGGTCGTCGGCCTGGAGGCCGTCCTCGGCGCCTGCCAGGGCGGTACGGGCGCGGTCGTACCGCTCGAAGGCGGGGGCCAGCAGCTTGTTGTCGAACGCCGGGTCGGTGGCCGGGCCGGCCGGCGGGCACAGCAGCTGACCGTCACCGTCCCGGGCCAGCTCGGCCACGCGCGCCGCCTCCGCGCCGGTGCCGCCGTCCGGCGGGCTGATCCAGGCGAGCAGCGCGCCCAGGTGCTGGTCCTCGACGCCCGACTGCCCGGTCGCCCAGTGCGCCGAGAGCAGGTCGGTCATGGCCAGGAGGAGGGAGGATCCGGGGACGCGGGCGCGCTCGCCGAAGTGGGTGAGCCAGCGGCCGAGCAACGGCACCCGGGGCGGGGCCGGGTAGGGCGTCTCCGGGTCCTGCTCCGCCGTACGCCTGAAGCGCATCGACCGCCCCAGCAGCCGTACGTACTCGACGGCCGCACGGCCCGGGACGATCAACTGGGGTGCGTCCGCGCACAGTTCCACCTCGACCTTGACCCGCTTGCCGGTCTCCGGGTCGGTCTCGGTGCGCTCGGCGGCCTCGACCGGGCCGGCGAAGGACTCCAGGTACGGCAGGACGACGTCGGCGAGCTCCGCGAGGAACGCGAACCGCAGGTCACGGTCGCGCGGCTGCGGTACGACCAGCAGCCGCGGGGCGTCGCGGTCGGTGCCGACCAGGGCGCCGAGGGGCGCTCCGGCCTCACCCGAGGTGGTCAGCGGCACGAAGACCAGCGGGTGCCGGGACAGGTGCCGGTGGCGGACGGTGGCGGCGGGCTGGGCGGTGCCCGTGCTCACGGCTTCGAGACGGGCGAGGGTGGTGATCAGGGACACACGGCCTCCTGTGCGCTCAGCGCCTCGGCCCGCAGGGCCGCCGCGCGGCGCAGGGCCGCCACCGCCGGGTCGTCCGGGTCGCCGCTGTCGCCGCGCGCCGCGGACAGGACGTCCTCGACGGTGGTCAGCCCGCCCAGCTCGGCCCGGACCGCGCGGCCCAGTGTGGTGACCTCGTCGGCCGCGCGGGAGCGCTGCCGGCAGTGGAAGGCCAGCTCACAGGCGGACAGGCACTCGGGTGCGTAGGCCGCCGGGACCGCCTCGACGGCCGCGGTCAGCTGCTCGGCGGGCAGGCCGGGGGCGAAGCAGGTGCCCTCCGGGAGGGTGTCGGCGATGTCCTGGATGCGGGTGAGCCGGGCCAGCTGGCGGGCGGTGACGGCGCGCTGCTTGCGGACGTCGACGGCGGCGGCGGTGGGCAGGTTGGAGAAGTCCCTGGGGCAGACCAGCAGGACGTCGTGGCGTACCCGCGGGGCGGGGTCGAGCCGGGCGGCGACCTCCTCGAGGGCCAGCACGTACACCGCGGCCTGCCGGGCGGCCGCCCCGACCTTGGCCGGGTCCGCCGAACCGTCCAGCATCGGGAAGGACTTGATCTCGACGACCGTCCAGCTGCCGTCGGGGTGCACGACCACCGCGTCGGGCTCCAGGAACGCCGGGGAACCGGCCACCTGGAGGGCCAGCATCGGATGGTCGAGAAGAACCCAGCCGCCCGCGTCGCCGTTCTTCTCGCTGTCCGTGTCGCCCGGCACGGCGGCTTCGCGCAGCGCCAGCGCCGTACGGGCCGTACGCCCCTCGGGACCGATCGCGGACAGGTCGGGCACCGCGGCCCGGTCGGCCGGCTCGGCGCCTGGGTCGAGGTGCTTGCGCACCAGCCGCAGCAACTCCGCCCCGCCGTCCGCCTTCACCTTCGCCTCGAAGGCGTTGCCCCGGGTCAGCGCGAACTGGGACTGGCCGAAGGCCGACGGTGCACCGAGCGCGCTCGCCAGCGCGGTCTTGTCCACCCCGGCGCCGTCCAGGATCGCCCGCCGCCTGCACCCGGGGTTCGCGGCGAGCGCCGCGAGGGCGCGCGCGTCGAGGGCCTTGGCGGGGACGTCGGGGCCGCGCAGCTCAGCGAGCTGGTGCCGGAGCGCCGTCCCCCGCGTCGGTGGGGGAGGCGTCCGGTTCGGCTCCGGGGGCGAGCCGGGACTCGCGCTGCGATGGGATTCGCTCACCCGCCGAAGTCTGGCATCCACCACTGACAACCGGGGAGACCGCGCCGCCGGAGCGGGCCGCGACCAGTGAGGTGCCCCCGGTCACGCGGACCAGGACGAGGTTCGCGGCTCGCGTCACGTACGGCGAGAGCAGGTAGCCGACGCCCATCACGAACACGCCGGCGACCGCGTCCAGGAGGTAGTGGTTGGCGGTGCCCATGACCACCAGCGCGGTCAGCAGCGGGTAGGCCACGCCGAGCACCTTCGTCAGGCGGCTGCCGCCGTGACGCCACAGCATGACCCCGCACCACAGCGCCCAGCCGCAGTGCAGGCTCGGCATCGCCGCGTACTGGTTGGTCATGCCGCCCATACCGCGCGGGGCGCTGGCGTCACCGCCCCACCAGCCGTACGAGCTGTACTGCGCCATGGTGTCGACGAAGCCGTACCTCGCCTCCAGCAGCCGGGGCGGGCAGGTGGGCAGCAGGGTGAAGCCGATCAGCCCGATGAACGTGGACGTCATCAGCCAGGTGCGGGCCCGCCGGTAGATCTCGGCGCGCCTGCGGAACAGGAAGACCAGGATCACCGGGGTGACCACGTAGTGCAGGGAGGCGTACCAGAAGTCGGCGGGTATGCCGAGCCAGGCCTCCCGCGTGAAGAGGCGGTTGAGCGGGTGCTCGGCGTTGAGGTGCAGGGCCTTCTCGATACGCAGGATCGTCAGGCCGTGGTCGACGGCGGTCGAGGTGTCGCCCCGCGCGAGCAGGCGGCCGGCCGTGTAGCAGCCGTACACCAGCAGGATCAGCGGCAACTCGGTCCACCAGCGCAGTCGGGTCGGCGCAGTCACCTCGGTGCCCGGTTTCTCGGTCTGCGGCATCCGACTGCCTCCCCCTTCTGGTCGCTGTCCGCGCGGCACCCGGCGGCCGACCGTGACACTTTACGTTGCGCGCATTCCCGGCCATGCAGGGCGCTCAGCCCTCAAAGACGCGGGGACCGCCCGCCGGGTTGCCCGTTCCCTGCGCGTTCCCGGCGTGGGTGATGATGGAGGTGTCCCGCTTCCGAATTTCTCCCGAAAGGTTCGTCCTCCATGGCACCGCGCATCCTGCTGGCCCGGCACGGACAGACGGAGTGGTCGCTGTCCGGCAAGCACACCGGCAGGACCGACGTACCGCTCCTGGAGGAGGGCCGGCGAGGGGCCAAGCTGCTGGGCGAGCGGCTGCACCGGCCGCCGTACGACGGACTCGCGGACGCCGAGGTACGCACCAGCCCGCTGGCACGCGCGCGTGAGACGTGCGAACTCGCCGGGTTCGGCGAGCGGGCCGAGCGGTGGGACGCGCTGATGGAGTGGGACTACGGCGCCTACGAGGGCCTGACCCCGGCGGAGATCCAGGCGGCCCGGCCGGGTTGGCTGATCTGGCGCGACGGGGTTCCCGGGGGTGAGACGGTCGCGGAGGTCACCGCGCGGGCGGACGAGGTGGTGGCGTGGGCGCGCGCCGCCGACCGGGACGTACTGGTGTTCGCCCACGGGCATGTGCTGCGGTCGGTCGGGGCGCGGTGGCTGGGCCTTCCGCTGGACTTCGCGGCGCGGATCCGGCTGAACCCGACCTCACTGTCGGTGCTCGGGTGGGCCTACGGGGAGCCCGCGATCGAGACCTGGAACGACCTGGGGCACCTGGCGGCCTGACCAGGACGCCCGGGGCCGCAGCACCCTTGCGGGGCGCGGGGCCGCGTCGGTGTGCGGCTCCGCGCCGTGAGCGCGACCAACCCCCACCGGTCCGCGGTCGACCGCCGGCCCTGGCCGCCCCGTCCCGCTGCTACCCCACCCTCGGAGTCGACGCGTGCCGGTCCAGGAACGCCTGGACCCCGCCGGCCCGCCGGTGCGGCAGCAGCACCCGTGCGGTACCCGCGAGCATCCCCTGGATACGGGACGACTGGACCTGGCCCAGCAGGTCCAGGACCCGCAGTCCCGCCATCGCCGCCTCGTCGGGGCGCCCCCCGCGGGCGAGGTCGTCCGCGAGTTCCGCCGTGTACAGCGCGATGTTCCTGGTGAAGTGAGGATCCTGCAGCTCGGCGGCCCTGCGCGCATGGCGTGAGGCCCGCCGCCAGTCGCCCAGCGTGGACCAGCACTGCGCCTCCAGACCCTCCAGCTCGGCCTCTCCGTAGAAGCTCATCCACTCGGGATCGGCGTCCGAGTGGCCCCGCTCGAAGAGGGTCTGCGCGCGGGCCAGGGCCTGCTCGCAGCCGGTGCGGTCGGCGAGCCCGGCCCAGCCGCCCGCCTCGCGCAGCGCGAGCAGCGACATCAGGCGGGCCGAGCCGAGCGGCCGGCCGACCCGCTGCGCGGCCTGCGCCGCGCGCACCGCCTCCCGCGGGCGCCCCGCGTCCCGCGCGAGGAAGGCCGTGTTGCAGAAGGCGTGCGCCTCCAGTCCCGGGTCCCCGGTCATCCGCGCCGTCGCCAGCGCCTCCGCGTAGTGCGAGCGGGCGTCGTCGAAGCGGCCGGAGTCGTGGGCCAGCCAGCCCACCGAGATGGCCAGTTCACCGGCGCCCGAGTGCAGGCGGTCGGCGGTCGTCTGCCGGGTCGCGCCGGCGTCCAGCAGCGCGTACGCCGCGCGCAGCGGAGCCGCCGCGCGCCGGTACAGGCCGTCCGCGCCGTGCCGGTCGTCGAGCAGCCGGATCCGGCGGACCGCCTCTTCCAGGGCGGCCGCGTGCGAGGACCCGGCGCGGTGTACCGGCCGGTTCGCCGCCACGGCGTCGATGGTGGACCCCAGGGGACCCAGCGTGGCGGCGGCCACGGTGGCGCCTCCGCCGGTCATGAATAGGCGACGCAGCACGTCGCTCTCCTCGTAGTTGTCGTGCGTCTCGTACGTGTCCTGCGGTTGAAACCTGTCCTGCGGGTCGTACGGCCCGGCCGGCTCGCGCGTCTCACCGGCGGCGGGGGCGAGGGGCGCGTCCTCGGACGGCCGTGACGCGCGTCCGCGGACGGCCGAGCGGGGCGCGAAACCGAGGTCGGTGAGCGTGCGGCCGGGGAACATGTGCAGGAACACCCGTTCGTACGCATAGTTCGGGCAGCGGATCTCACCCGCCTCGACCCGGCCGATGTAGCGCGCGTCACAGCTCACCCGCTCGCCGATCTCGCGGGCGGCACGCCGGACCAGCGCGGCGAACTCGGCCGGCGAGTGCCGGCCGCGCAGCCGCCGGAAGGCGTGGTTCGGCCGTACCGGCCGATCGGGCTGCGACGAGGTCGTGGTTGACGACGCCATGGCCGGGTCCTCTCGTGCGAACCGTCGAACCATGCCGGACTCATGCTGAGTTGTCCGAGTGGACCCAAGTTTCCGGCGGGCAAGAACGTACCTGCTGTGTTGGGTCCGTGACGCAGGGTTTAGCTACAAAACGGATATCTCATGCACGATCTGCCATGAACTGCCATCCTTTGCGGCTGACTTACGCCGTAGCCGTTGACGCGGTGGCGCGTTGGAGGTCATGGACGGCAAGAGGGCTGCGCGGTGGAGGCCGGGATGGAGACCAGCCAGAGCAACGATCCTTGGGCGACGGCGCCGCCGGCTTCGGCGGCGGACGGCACGGGGTGCGACCTCGTGACGGTGCCGGCCCGGCAGGGCCTGGAGGCGGTCGACATTTTGCGCCGCGGGGCCGGGGACGCGGTGGGGCCGGTGCTGCACGACGACGGGGGCGACACCCTCGGCTTCGTGGTGCCGGCCGGTACGGCGGCGGCCTGGGACGTACCCGGAAGCACCTGCACCGGGACCGACGGGCGTGGACTGCGGCTCAACCCCGAGCCGCCGGTCGCGGGCTCCGACTGGCTGCTGCCGCCCGGCGAGGCCGACCTGGCGACGGACCCGGCGGTACTGCGCCGGGCACTCGGGGAGGCGGCCCGGCTGATCGAGGCGGCGGACGGCTGCTGCTGAATTTCCGGTACGGCCGCGGCCTGCGAAAATGGCGGAATGGGCAAGTCCAGGAACTCACGGCGCCGGTCGGCTGCCGCCACCGAGCCCGTTGTCGAGACCGTCGACGGCGGCCTCGCCGAGCTCATACCCGACCCCGAGCGGGGCCGGGCCTGGACCCTGCTCATCGACGGCGCCCCCCAGTCGCACGTCGACCTCGACGACCCGGCGTACCTCTCCTTCGAGTACCAGCGCCGCCTCGGCCATGTGATCGACCTGGTCGCACCGCCGGGCAGGCCGGTGCAGGTGCTGCACCTCGGGGGCGGGGCGTTCACGCTGGCGCGGTATGTGGCGGCGACCCGGCCCCGGTCCACGCAGCAGATCGTCGAGCGGGACGCGGCCCTCGTCCAACTGGTGCGGCGCGAACTGCCGTTGGATCCGAGCGCGCGGATAAGGGTGCGGTCCGCGGATGCCCGGGACGGGCTGGGCAAGGTGCCGGAGGGATGGGCGGACCTGGTCATAGCGGATGTGTTCAGCGGGGCGCGGACACCGGCGCACCTGACGTCCACGGAGTTCCTGGACGAGGTGCGGAGGGCGCTGCGCCCCGGTGGAACGTACGCGGCGAACCTGGCGGACGGACCGCCGCTCGCGCACCTGAAGGGGCAGATCGCCACGGCGGGCGCGCGGTTCGCGGAGATCGCGGTGGTGGCGGACGCGGGGGTGTGGCGGGGGAAGCGGTTCGGCAACGCGGTGCTCGTGGCGGCCGACGTACCGCTGCCGGTCGGGGAGCTGACCCGGCGCTGTGCTTCCGACTCCCACCCCGGACGTCTCGAACACGGCCGGGCCCTGCGGGACTTCACGGGCGGAGCCGTCGCCGTGAGCGACGCCGTGGCCGTGGCCTCGCCCTCGCCGCCGCCCTCGGTGTTCCGGTGAAGCCCGTCAGTAGGTCTCGACCTGCACGTGCGGCGGCCCGTCGTGCCAGGTGCAGAACACCGAGACCCGGTCCGTGCTCCTGCTGAACTCGACGCGGATCCAGGTCTCCGTCTTCCAGACCTGCATCGACCAGCCCGTTCCCGGAGTCGCGGAGACGAGCGTCGCGCTCGTGTCGCCCAGGTCGAAGACCGCCCGGCCGCCGTCCGTGTCGTAGGCCCTGACCGTGCCGGACGTGGCGGCGGACGGGGTCGGGGCGGTCGTCGGAGTGCGGGCGGGCGTCGGGGTCGCGGTCGCCGGCGGGCGCGACGAGGCGGTCGGCGAGGGGCTCGGCGGACGGGACGTGGCCGATGCCAGCGGCTTGGAACCCTGCGTCGTCGGGCCGTCGTCCGCCGCCGTGACGGGCAGGGCGCGCGGCGGGTCGTAGGCCGTGCCCGCCATCACCGTGTGGACACCCCACCACGACAGCGTGACCGCTCCGCCCGTGGCGAGCAGCCAGGCCAGTACGTGTACGAGTCCTCTGCGCATCGCGGGCCATATTGCCCCAGGGGAACCGCCGTGCGCACCCGACCCGGGTTGTCCACAGGCCCCGACCGGCGCCTGCCGCATGGCGTACGGTGCGGCGCATGGCAAGTGTGCTCGTGGTCGAGGACGACCAGTTCGTACGCTCGGCGCTCATCCGGCATCTCACCGACGCCTCGCACACGGTGCGCAGCGTCGGTACGGCCCTGGAGGCGCTGCGCGAGGTCGCCCATTTCCGCTTCGACGTGGTCGTCCTGGACCTCGGGCTGCCGGACCTGGACGGCTCCGAGGCCCTGAAGATGCTGCGCGGGATCACCGACGTGCCGGTGATCATCGCCACCGCCCGGGACGACGAGACGGAGATCGTCCGGCTGCTCAACGCGGGTGCGGACGACTACCTGACCAAGCCGTTCTCCGTCGAGCACCTGTCGGCGCGGATGTCCGCCGTGCTGCGCCGGGCGCGGTCGGGCGGGGGCGAGGCGGCGTCGTCCAGCGTGCTGCGGGTCGGCGGTCTGACCGTCGACCCGCTGCGCCGGCAGGCGGAGTTGGACGGGGCGCGGCTGGACCTGACCCGGCGCGAGTTCGATCTGCTGGCCTTTCTGGCCGGGCGGCCCGGGGTCGTCGTACCGCGCAAGGAACTGCTGGCGGAGGTCTGGCAGCAGTCCTACGGGGACGACCAGACCATCGACGTGCACTTGTCGTGGCTGCGGAGGAAGCTGGGGGAGACGGCGGCCCGGCCGCGTTATCTGCACACACTCCGGGGGGTCGGTGTGAAGCTGGAGCCGCCGGGCGGGGAAGCGGGGCCGGTCGGATGAGATGGGCACTGGTCAAGGTCTGTCTGGCGGTCACCGCGATGGTCGTGGTGGCCTTCGCGGTCCCGCTCGGGCTGGTGGTCAAGGAGATGGCCCGGGACCGCGCCTTCTCCAACGCCGAGCGGGAGGCGGCCGCCGTCGCACCCGCCCTGTCCATCACCACCGACCGGGACAAGCTGGAGCGGGTGGTGGCCTCGGCCGGCGCGGACCGGGGCATGGCCGTGCACATACCCGCGTCCGCAGACGGCGCGGCCGTCGACATCGGCCGGCAGCGCGCCGCCGACCGGGACATAGCGGCCGTCCGGAAGCTGGGGCGTGCCTCCACGACCGGGGTGGCGGGCGGCTCGACCCTGCTGCAGCCCGTGGCGCTGGGCTCCGGCGCCATCGCGGTCGTCGAGGTGTACGTCCCCGAGTCCGAGGTGACCAACGGCGTCTCCACGGCCTGGGCGGTGCTGGCCGCCGTCGGCCTGGCACTGATCGTCGGCTCGGTCGCCGTGGCCGACCGGCTGGGGGTGCGGATGGTGCAGCCCGCGCAGCGGCTGGTCGAGGGCGCGCACGAACTGGGCGAGGGCAAGCTGGGGGCGCGGGTGCCCGAGGAGGGGCCGGCCGAACTGCGGCTGGCGGCGGCCGCGTTCAACTCGATGGCCGATCAGGTCGTCCAACTGCTCGCCAACGAGCGGGAACTGGCCGCCGATCTGTCCCACCGGCTGCGGACTCCGCTCACCGTGCTGCGGCTCAACGCGGCCTCGCTCGGGGACGGGCCGGCCGCCGAGCAGACCCGGGCCGCCGTCGCCCAGCTGGAGCGCGAGGTCGACACCATCATCCGGACCGCCCGGGAGGCCAAGCCGCAGACGGCGGCCGCCGGTCCGGGCGCCGGATGCGACGCGGCCGAGGTGGTGCGCGAGCGGATGGGGTTCTGGTCGGCGCTCGCGGAGGACGAGGGACGCAAGTGGCGGGTGGCCGGTGTCGAGCGGCCGGTACGCATACCGGTGGCCCGCGCCGACCTGGCCGCCGCGCTCGACGCGCTGCTCGGCAACGTCTTCCGGCACACCGCCGAGGGCACCGCCTTCGCGGTCGACGTGCACAACGGGGACGACGCGGTGATCGTGCTGGTCTCCGACGCCGGGCAGGGCATCGGGGACCCCGAGTCGGCGATGGCTCGCGGACGCGGATCAGGAGCGGCCGGTTCGACCGGCCTCGGCCTGGACATCGTGCGCCGGCTCGCCGAGTCGACCGGTGGCGACGTACGGATCGGCTCGTCGGTGCTCGGCGGGACCGAGGTGCGGATATGGATCCAGCTGGACGGCGGGAAACCGGAGCGGAAGGGGCATCGGGGCTCGATGCGCCGGCGCCGTTCGCGCAGGCAGCAGGGGGAGGCGGGCAGGAGAGGGACCGGGGAACCACCGGAGAAAATGGTCTCGACCTTTAATCGGTCCCGATCCCTTCCTTAAGCGCACCCTAAGATCCGCAACGACCGTACCTATCAGGCCGTTTGTCCGATTCCCGGTCGCTAGCGTGCTGCCGCACCCCCCCAATCGGCAGGCGAAGGCAGGCACGCGCATGAGCACGCACCGGCGCAGCATCAGTGGCAGGAACAAGGCGATAGGCGGACTGGTCGCCGCGGCCGTGGTCGGTGGCGGGGCGTTCCTGTTCACCGGTATCGCGCAGGCGGCCGGGGTCGGCGCCGCCTACACCAAGACCAGCGACTGGTCGACCGGGTACACCGCGCAGTACGTCGTGACGAACAACAGCGGTGCCACGGAGAAGGACTGGACGCTGGAGTTCGACCTGCCCGCCGGCGCGAGGCTCAGCTCGCTGTGGAACGCCGAGTCCACGGTCAGCGGGCAGCACGTCACCGTGAAGCCGCCGAAGTGGGACACGGACGGCCTCGCGGCCGACGAGTCGGTCACCATCGGCTTCGTGGTCAACGGCAGCGGGAACCCGACCGGGTGCCGCATCGACCACGCGAGCTGTTCGGCGGACGGCACGGCGACCCCCGAGCCCAGCGGCCGCCCGACGCAGTCCGCCAAGCCGACCCCGACCCCGACCGCCACGGCCTCCGCCACCCCCACGGCGACGGCCACCGCGACGGCGACGGCCACCGCGTCCCCCACCCAGAGCAGCGGTACCGGCACCACCGCCTCCGCCGGCTTCGCCCCCTACGTCGACACCTCCCTCTACCCGGCGTTCGACCTCCTCGCGGCCGCCGACGCGACCGGTGTGAAGAACTACAACCTCGCCTTCGTCACCGACGGCGGCGGCTGCACGCCCAAGTGGGGCGGGGTGACCGACCTGGCCAACGACGGCGTGGCGGCCCAGATCGGCGCCCTGCGCGCCAAGGGCGGTGACGTCCGGGTCTCCTTCGGCGGCGCCTCCGGCTCCGAGCTGGCGACCACCTGCTCCTCGGCGGACGCGCTGGCGGCGGCGTACGGCAAGGCCGTCGACGCCTACAAGCTGACCAAGGCCGACTTCGACGTGGAAGGCGGCGCGCTGCCCAACACCACGGCGAACACCAACCGCGCGAAGGCCATCGCCGAGCTCCAGGCCGCACATCCGGACCTGGACGTCTCCTTCACCCTGCCGGTCATGCCGGAGGGCCTCACCCAGGACGGCGTGAACCTGCTCTCCGACGCCAAGGCCAACGGTGTGAGGATCAGCACCGTCAACATCATGGCGATGGACTACGGCCCCTCGTACAACGGCGACATGGGCACCTACGCCACCCAGGCCGCGACCGCCACCCAGGCCCAGGTCAAGAGCGTGCTCGGACTCTCGGACCAGGCCGCCTGGAAGGCGGTGGCGGTCACCCCGATGATCGGCGTCAACGACGTCTCCACCGAGGTCTTCAAGGTGGACGACGCCACCCAGCTCGTCGGCTTCGCCAAGTCCAAGGGCCTCGGCGGCCTGTCGATGTGGTCCGCCACCCGCGACAAGCAGTGCGCCGGCGGCGCCAGGCCCACCGCCGACGCCACGTGCAGCTCGATCACCCAGGACAAGGACGCCTTCGCGAAGGCGTTCGCGGCCGTCGGCTGACCCCCACCGGCCGACGGACGGGCGCGGCACTCCCCTGTGTGTGCCGCGCCCAGCCGGGTGCCGCGCGCCGCCGCCGGGTCAGGCCGAGGGCCGGGCCGGCGGGAGCGACCCGGTGCGGGCCGCCTCCCCGTACCAGCGCGCGCTCGACTTCGGGGTGCGGGCGAGGGTCGCGAAGTCGACGTACACCGCCCCGAACCGCTTGCCGTAGCCGTACGCCCACTCGAAGTTGTCCATCAGGGACCACAGGTAGTAGCCACGGACGTGGGCGCCGTCGGCGATCGCGCGGCGGACCTCGGAGAGGTGGCCGTGCAGGTAGGCGACGCGTTCGGGGTCGTGGACCACGCCGTCCAGGTCGGGCTTGTCGTCGTAGGCCGCGCCGTTCTCCGTGACGTACAGCGGCAGCCCCGGGGCCTCGGCCGCGTAGCGCATGATCAGCTCGTACAGGCCCGTCGGGTCGATCGTCCAGCCCATCTCGGTGCGTTCGCCCGGGGGCTGGTGGAAGGCCACGTCGTCGGCGCCCGGCCAGGGGGAGTGGTCGCCGCCGCCGTGCCCGTCCGAGCGCGGGCCGGCCGCCGTGCCGGACGCCGCAGACACCAGGGCGGGCGTGTAGTAGTTCAGCCCGAGGGCGTCCAGCGGCTGGTTGACGGCGGTGAGGTCGCCGTCCCGGACGTAGGACCAGTCGGTCACCGCGGCCGTCGCCGCGAACAGCGACTCGGGATACGCACCGTGCAGGATCGGGCCGTGGAAGACGCCGTTGGCGAGGTCGTCGATGGTCCGGACCGCCGCCAGGTCGGCGGGGTCCTGCGAGAGCGGCCGCACGACGGAGGAGTTCAGGCTGATCGCGACCTGGTTGCGGGCGGGCATCGCCGTACGCAGTGCCGAAGTGCCGAGGCCGTGCGCCAGGTTGAGGTGGTGCGCGGCGCGCAGGGTGGCCGCCGGGTCGGTACGGCCGGGGGCGTGCACGCCGGAGCCGTAGCCCAGGAAGGCGCTGCACCAGGGCTCGTTGAGGGTGATCCACTGTTCGACGCGGTCGCCGAGCGCCTCGCCGACGATCCGCGCGTACTCGGCGAACCGGTACGCCGTGTCCCGCTCCGGCCAGCCGCCCGCGTCCTCCAGCTCCTGCGGCAGGTCCCAGTGGTAGAGGGTGATCGCGGGCCTGATGCCCTTGGCCAGCAGCTCGTCGACCAGCCTGCGGTAGAAGTCCAGGCCGACCTGGACCGCGGGGCCGCGCCCGGTCGGCTGGACGCGGGACCAGGAGACGGAGAACCGGTAGGCGTTCAGACCGAGGTCCGCCATCAGCGCCACGTCGTCGCGGTAGCGGTGGTAGTGGTCGACAGCGATGTCACCGGTCTCACCGCCGGCCGTCTTGCCCGGCGTATGGCTGAAGGTGTCCCAGATCGAGGGGGTGCGGCCGTCCTCCCGCACCGCCCCCTCGATCTGGTAGGCGGAGGTCGCGGCGCCCCAGAGGAAGGCAGGAGGAAAGGTCACGGTCAGCGGTTCGGGCATGGAAGCGCTCCCATGGTCGGTAGGACCTCATTATGCATGGGAGCGCTCCCACGGCAAAGGGCGAGACCGGCTGTGGTCCACCTGCCTCCGGCCGGGGGTCCGGGAAGCTCATCGTTCACCTTCCGGCGTCCGTTCCGGGCGCCGCGCGTTCCGGGGCGGAAAACTCCGGCGTCGCCCGCTTCTGGGCTGCGACTCCTGGGGTGCCTGGGATCGTCGCGCCGTTGACCTGCATGATTCCGGGAGGAGACGGGCCGGTGTCCGGCCGGTGAAACTCCGCGGGGCGACACATTCCCGTGACGTACCGAACACGCTTGGGCAACAACGCCGTTTTCAAGTCTTGACAGGTGGCCCGACAGGAACCAGTCTTCCGGCATGCCGCATGGGAGCGGTCCCACGGGCAATCGGGGAACCTCTCCCGTGTGCACCGAACCACCCCATGGTCCTTCCCTCTGTCGTTGACGTACCCCGTTGACCAGCACCTTTTCACCGCACACCGAGTGCTGTGGGCCGGCCGCTGCTCGCACCGAGAGGGCAGGTCCGGACCGTCGGACCCCGGCGGTCTGATTCCTGAGATCCCGTTCCCACTGGAACAAGGAGTAGTGGAATGCGCATCACCCGTACCGGCGGTCGTGGCCGCAGAGCGGCGGTCCTGGCCACAACGGTCCTGACCTCATCGGCTCTGCTGCTGACCGGTTGCAGCAGCGACAGCGATTCGGACAGTTCGGACTCCAACGGGAACATCACTCTCAAGGTGGCCGACTTCGGTCAGTTCGGCTACAAGGAAGCCGACCTGTTCGCCAAGTACCACAAGCTGCACCCGAACATCACGGTGAAGGAAGAGACCACCGCCAACGAGCAGGACTACTACCCGAAGCTCCTTCAGCAGCTGAACACGAGCAGTGGCCTGGCCGACGTCACCGGCATCGAAGTGGGGCGCATCAAGGAGGTCGTCGACACCCAGGCGGCCAAGTTCACCGACCTCAGCAAGACGATCGACGTGAACGACTGGGTCTCCTGGAAGGAGAAGCAGGCCACCGCCGCGGACGGCACCGTCATCGGCGCCGGCACCGACATCGGCCCGATGTCCCTGTGCTACCGCAAGGACCTCTTCGAGAAGGCCGGCCTGGCCAGCGACCGCGACTCCGTCGCCAAGGCCGTCGCGGGCGGCTGGGAGGACTACCTCAAGCTCGGCGAGCAGTACAAGAAGAAGGCCCCGTCCGGGACCTACTTCATGGACTCCGCGAGCGCCATGTACAACGCGGTGGTCAGCTCCTCCACGCAGCAGTACTACGACGCCGACGGCAAGGCGATCTACAAGGACAGCCCCTCCGTGCAGCAGGGCTGGAACCTGGCCGCCGAGGCCGCGTCGAAGAAGCTGACCCAGGGCCTCGCGCAGTTCACCGACGCCTGGACGGCGGCGCTGCGCAAGGGCAGCGTGGCCACCGTGGCCTGCCCCGCCTGGATGGCCGGACAGATCTCCACCAACTCCGGTGACGCCTTCAAGGGCAAGTGGGACATAGCCAAGGCCCCCGGCTCGACCGCGGCCAACTGGGGCGGCTCCTTCCTGGCCGTCCCCAAGAGCGGCAAGCACACCAAGGAGGCCGCCGACCTCGTCAAGTGGCTGACCGCCCCGGAGCAGCAGGCCGAGGTCTTCAAGGCGATCGGTGTCTTCCCGTCCAACAAGGGCGCCTATGAGCTCGCCAGCGTGAAGGACGCGAAGCTCCCGTACTTCAACGACGCCCCGATCGGCCAGATCTACGCCGACGAGGCCAAGTCCATCCCCGAGGCGGTGCTCGGCCCGAAGGACGCGACGATCAAGGACACGATCTCCACGCAGATCAACAACATGGAGCAGCGGGGCACCAAGCCCGACGACGCCTGGAAGGCGGCGACCGAGGCGATCGACAAGGTGATCGGCTGACGACCCGCGGTGCGGGCGGCCCACCGGCCGCCCGCACCGCGCGTTGTGCCGTACGAGGTTCCGGTGCCGGGCGCGCGGGCAGAGCGCGCCGGACACCGGCGCGCCGCGTCCCCCAGGCCGGGTCCGGTGCGGTGGAAAACCCCGACGCCCCCGCCCCGCCCCCGTACCCCGGCCGAAACCCCAGGAAGGAAATCCCCCGTGGCAACGACAACCCCCACACGGGGTGCCCCCACCCCGCCCGCCGGCCCCGGTGCCGCGGCGGACGGACGCGGCACCTGGCGCAGCCGGCTGTGGCGCTTCGACGACCTCGCGTCCCCGTACGCGTACATCGCACCGTTCTTCCTCGTCTTCGGCGCGTTCGGGCTCTACCCGCTCCTGTACACGGGCTGGATCGCCCTGCACCGGGTGGAGATGACGAGCCTCAGCACGTCGGAGTGGGTCGGCTTCGACAACTTCACCAAGATCCTCCAGGACTCGGAGTTCTGGACGGCCGTCACCAACACCTTCCTGATCGGCGTCATCTCGACCGTCCCGCAGCTGCTCGTGGCCCTGGGCCTCGCCCACCTGCTCAACTACAAGCTGCGCGCCAGCACGTTCTGGCGGACGGTCGTGCTCACCCCGTACGCCACGTCGGTGGCGACCGCGGCCCTGGTCTTCGCCCTGGTGTTCCGCGCCGACGGCGGCATCCTCAACTGGGTGCTGCACTTCGTCGGCATCGGCAACACCGACTGGGGCAACGGGGAATGGACCTCGAAGATCGCCATCTCCGTCATCGTGATCTGGCGCTGGACCGGCTACAACGCGCTGATCTACCTGGCGGCCATGCAGGCCGTGCCCACCGACCTGTACGAGGCGGCCTCCATCGACGGGGCGTCCCGGTGGCAGCAGTTCCGCAAGGTGACCGTCCCCTCGCTGCGGCCGACGATCCTGTTCACCATCGTCATCTCGACGATCGGTTCCATGCAGCTGTTCGGTGAGCCGCTGCTGCTCCAGGGCGGCACGCTCGGCTCCACCGGCGGCAACGAGCACCAGTACGAAACCCTCAGCATCTACCTCTACAACTACGGCTGGAAGCTGGGGCATCTCGGTCCGGCCGCGGCGGTGGCCTGGGCCATGCTCGTCCTGCTGCTGCTCATCGCCCTGATCAACTGGATCGTCGGCCGGTTCGTGCGCAAGAGCGCGGCCTGACGGGAGCGAAATCGATGACCACGACCAGCCCCACCAAGACCGCGCCGGGCCTCGACCCGGTGCCGCCGGTCACCGCCCCGGGCAGGAACCGCATACGACTCAAGCTCGGCGCCGGGCAGCAGCTCAAGGGCGGCCCCCTCACCTATCTCGTCCTGGTCGTCGTCGGCCTGGGCTCGATCTTCCCGCTGTACTGGACGCTGGTGGCCGCCTCCCACGACCAGCAGCGGGTCCTCGACAGCCCCCCGCCGCTGCTGCCCGGCGGCAGGCTGTGGAGCAACCTCCAGACCGCCTGGGAACAGGCCAACCTGGGCAAGGCGATCGTCAACAGCGTGATCGTGTCGGGCTGCATCACCGCGGCGACCCTGTTCTTCTGCACCCTGGCCGGCTACGCCTTCGCCAAGATGCGGTTCCGCGGCCGGGGCGCCCTGATGACCGCGGTCATCGCCACCCTGACGATCCCGCCGCAGCTCAGCGTGGTCCCGCTGTTCATGATGATGGCGGACATCGGCTGGGGCGGAAAACTGGAGTCGGTGATCTTCCCGACCCTGGTCGGCGCCTTCGGTGTCTTCTTCATGCGCCAGTACCTGCTGGAGGCGCTGCCCTACGAACTCATCGAGGCGGCCAAGGTGGACGGCGCGACCAACATCCGCATCGTGTGGAACGTGGTGCTGCCCGCGGCCCGGCCCGCGATGATGGTGCTGGGCATGCTCACCTTCGTACAGGCCTGGAACGACTTCTTCTGGCCCTTCCTCGCCCTGAACCAGGAGAACCCCACCCTCCAGGTCGCGCTCGGGCAGCTCAGCGCCTCCTACACGCCCGACCAGAGCATCGTCATGGCCGGGGCGCTGATCAGCACCCTGCCGCTGCTGCTGGTCTTCGTGATCTTCGGCAAGCAGATCGTCGGAGGCATCATGGCGGGCGCCGTCAAGGGCTGACGCCGCACCGCCGAACCGCCCGCCGTCCCGTACGGCCCGCCGCGCGCGGGCCGTACCCCGGGGCCGGGCGCGCCTTTCCGTGCGCCCCGCCCCGGTGCCTCTCCCCGCAGCAGGACCCCGTCCGACCCCCCTTCCCCCGCCACTCCGGGAGCGTTCTCACCATGACCGCCGTACGAACCGAGGCCACTGCCCAGTCGGCCTCCCACACCTCCTTCCCGCCCGGCTTCGTCTGGGGGGCCGCGACCGCCGCGTACCAGGTGGAGGGTGCCGCCGCCGAGGACGGCCGCACGCCGTCCATCTGGGACACCTTCAGCCACACCCCCGGCAAGGTCCGCAACGGCGACACCGGTGACATCGCCGCCGACCACTACCACCGGTACCAGGGCGACGTGGCGCTGATGAAGGATCTCGGTCTGAGGGCCTACCGGTTCTCGGTCTCCTGGTCCCGGGTCCAGCCCACCGGCCGCGGGCCCGCCGTCGAGCGCGGCCTGGACTTCTACCGGCGGCTCACCGACGAGCTCCTGGCGGCGGGCATCACCCCTGTCGCCACGCTCTACCACTGGGACCTGCCGCAGGAACTGGAGGACGCGGGCGGCTGGCCGCAGCGGGACACCGCGCACCGCTTCGCCGACTACGCCGAGATCATGGCCCGCGCCCTGGGGGACCGCGTCGGTGTGTGGACCACGCTCAACGAGCCCTGGTGCAGCGCCTTCCTGGGCTACGGCTCCGGCGTGCACGCCCCGGGGCGTACCGACCCGGCGGCCACCCTGCGCGCCGCGCACCACCTGAACCTGGCCCACGGGAAGGCGGTCGGCGCGCTGCGGGAGAACCTGCCCTCGACCGCGCAGACCTCCATCACCCTCAACCTGCACCAGGTGCGCCCGCTCTCCGGCAGCGCCGCGGACGCCGAGGCCGCCCGCCGCATCGACGCGGTCGGCAACCGGATCTTCACCGGCCCGATCCTGGACGGGGCCTACCCCGAGGACCTGCTCGCCGACACCGCGCACCTCGTCGACTGGGCGGAGCTGGTGCACGACGGCGACCTCGCCGAGATCTCCCGTCCGATCGACCTGCTCGGCGTCAACTACTACTCCCCGACCGTGGTCTCCGCGGCCGTCGAGGGCGGTGCCGGCACCCGCAACGACGGCCACGGCGCGAGCGACCACTCCCCGTGGACGGGCTCCGACGACGTCACCTTCCACCTGGCCAACGACCAGCTCACGGCGATGAACTGGGCGATCGACGCGAGCGGGCTGCACACCCTGCTGACCTCCCTCGCGGCCTCGCACCCGGAGCTGCCCCTGATGGTCACCGAGAACGGCGCCGCCTTCGACGACTACGTCTCGCCCGAGGGCCGGGTGAACGACCCGCAGCGGATCGCCTACCTGCACGCACACTTGGACGCCGTCCGGCAGGCCGTCGCCGACGGAGCGGATGTCCGCGGCTACTTCCTGTGGTCCCTGCTGGACAACTTCGAGTGGTCCTACGGGTACTCGAAGCGCTTCGGCGCCGTCTACGTCGACTACGGCACCCAGCGCCGCATCCCCAAGGCCAGCGCACACTGGTACGCGGAGGTGATCCGCCAGAACGCGCTTCCGGCCGCCGGCGAGCAAGGCTGACCCGGCCCGGCTCCGGGAGACGACGGGGCCGGGAACGGCCCGATCACGGCTGTTACATTCCTGGCCTGAATGCTGCGAACGGAAGGCGGCGACCATGACGGTGAAGGGCGAGCGGGGCCGGGGTGTCCGGCGGCCGACCCTGGAGGAGGTCGCCGTCCGCGCTGGCGTGGGCCGCGGCACGGTGTCGCGGGTGATCAACGGCTCGCCGCGGGTCAGCGACGCCACCCGGGCCGCCGTCGAGGCGGCCGTCGCGGAGCTCGGTTACGTCCCGAACACCGCCGCCCGCGCCCTCGCGGCCAACCGCACCGACGCGATCGCGCTCGTCGTCCCCGAGCCGGAGACCCGGTTCTTCGCGGAGCCGTACTTCTCCGACATGCTCAGCGGTGTCGGCGCCGAACTCTCCGACACCGAGATGCAGTTGCTGCTGATCTTCGCGGGCGGCGACCGGGAGCGGCAACGGCTCGCCCAGTACCTGGCCGCCCACCGTGTGGACGGCGTCCTGCTCGTCTCCGTCCATGCCGACGACCCGCTGCCCGACCTGCTCTCCGAGCTGGAGATCCCGGCCGTGATCAGCGGCCCGCGCTCCGCCGCCGAGACGCTGACGTCCGTCGACTCCGACAACTACGGCGGCGGCCGGTCGGCCGTCGAGCACCTGCTGACCGGTGGCCGACGGACGATCGCGCACATCACCGGCCGCCTCGACGTGTACGGCGCCCAGCGCCGCGTCGACGGCTACCGCGACGCCCTGCGGGACGCGGGCCGGGAGGTGGACGAACTCCTCATCGTCCCCGGTGACTTCACCGAGCGGGGTGGCCGCCGGGCGATGTCCCTGCTGCTGGAGCGGCGCCCCGACCTGGACGCCGTCTTCGCCGGTTCGGACGTGATGGCGGCCGGCGCCCGCCAGGTGCTGCGCGAGCGGGGCCGCCGTATCCCCGACGACGTGGCGCTGGTCGGGTACGACGACTCGGCCATCGCCCGCCACATGGACCCGCCGCTCACCAGTGTCCGCCAGCCCATCGTGGAGATGGGCCGCGCGATGATCGACCTCCTTCTCGCGGAGATCGCCGACCGCCGCCCCGCGGCCGTCCGCGGCCTCGAACGCCGGCACGCGGTACTCCCCACCGAACTGGTGATCCGCGCCTCGTCCTAGCTGGCGGGGGCGCGTCGCGCCCCCGGTTCCGGCCCGGTCGCCTTCGGCGCGGAACCGAGGCGCGTCGTCGTTTAGCCTCGCGCTTTCGCGAGTGGGTCTGTCCGAGTCTTGATCAAATAAATGGAGAGTGCTGCTGACCTGCAACGATGGGACTTGTCGAGGGTCCTGTC